>CANLHC010000047.1 GCA_947490625.1 Candidatus Nanopelagicaceae bacterium | reverse complement strand
ATATCAGGACCACACCAGATTGCGCGTTCGCCCTTCATCGATGTGACTGCAAGCTCTTCGCGTGCACCGACAACGACGGTGTTGCTTACTGGTTCAATCTTTAATACAAATCGTGGTGAACCATCTGATGTAGGGACCGTTATTCCAAGACCCTTGCGCTGTCCGATTGTGTATGTGTAAGCACCTTTGTGTGTTCCGATCTGTTTTCCATCTTGATCAACGATCGGACCATCTTCACTTCCCATTCGTTCGCGTAACCACCCGGCGTTATCTCCAGATGGAACAAAGCAGATGTCATGGCTATCTGGTTTCTGCGCAACAGCTAGCCCACGGCGTTCGGCTTCAAGACGAATATCAACTTTTTCGGTATCGCCCAGTGGAAATAAAGCACCACCTATCTGCTCACGATTAAGAACAGCTAATACATATGATTGATCTTTCAGCGGATCAACTGCGCGATGCAGCGTCTTTCCAGCATCAGTATCTCGAGTACGCGCATAATGTCCGGTGATCACACCATCAAAGCCCATCGCTTTTGCGCGATCTAAGACAGCAGCGAACTTAATCTTCTCATTACAGCGCAGGCATGGATTGGGTGTGCGTCCAGCCTTGTATTCGCTCATAAAGTTCTCAACGACTCCTGCATGAAATTCATCCGCCATATCCCAGATATAAAACGGTATACCTATGACATCTGCGGCACGGCGGGCATCATGTGAATCTTCGATTGTGCAGCAGCCACGTGCGCCGGAGCGATACTTCTGTGGGTTGCTAGAAAGCGCCAGATGAACGCCAATCACATCGTGGCCTTCTTCTACTGCGCGAGCGGCTGCAACTGCAGAGTCGACGCCGCCTGACATTGCTGCGATGAGCTTCATAATGAGTTCGCCGCCTTTGCCATCTCGATCACTTCCGGAATCACACTGAGGGTGTATTCAATATCTTCCTCAGTTGTATTAGCCCCAAGTGAGAAGCGAAGAGAGGATGTCGCGCCAATTTCGTCATGGCCCATCGCCATAAGGACATGGCTTGGGCGATGCACACCGGCAGTACATGCGGCACCAGTTGAACATGAGATTTTCTTGCCATCCATGAGCAAGAGGAGGAAATCTGCTTGTGTCCCCGGAAATGTAATGTTGGAAATTCCCGGAAGTCGCTGAGAACTCTGCCCATTGACGCGCGCATGTGGTGCAACCGTACTGATTCCACTTTCAAACTTTTCCCGCAATTTTTCTACGGTCTGTGCGTTATAGGTGTTTGCACTTACTGCAGCAGCAAAAGCCACAATCGACGGAGCGTTAAGTGTGCCACTTCGAATCTCGCGCTCTTGTCCCCCGCCATGTAACAAGGCCGGCATCTCAAATGCCTTTCGCAAAATAAGTGCACCGATTCCAAGTGGGCCACCGACCTTGTGAGCGCTGATTGTCATTGCAAAGAGACCGAGGTTGGCGAAGTTCAGTGGAACCTTCATAAAGCTTTGTACCGCATCTGTGTGGACCGGAATTGAGCCAGCAATCTCAACCACAGTTGAGATGGGCTGAATGACACCGGTTTCATTATTGGCGCTCATTACTGAGATCAGCGCAATCTCGTTACCGCGCTTTGCAACGAGATCTCTTAAGAATTCGCAATCGATAACTCCAGAATCTGTCACAGGAATTTCAATTAATTCGGCACCTTCATGCTCGACCAGCCAATGTGCCGGATCAAGTACTGCGTGATGTTCAATAGCGCTCACAACAATGAGATTTTTATCAGGGGTGCTCCAGAACAATCCCTTGATGGCAGAGTTATTTGCCTCTGTGCCAGATCCGGTAAAGATCACTTCACTTGCCTGACAGCCCAATGATTGTGCGATTACTTCTCGCGCCTCTTCTACATCTTTGCGAGTTGCGCGCCCATCGGTATGAAGACTCGATGGGTTTCCAATTTTTCGAAGTGCGCGTTCCATTGCATCGATGGCAGGCTCAATCATCGGCGTTGTAGCCGCATGATCGAGGTAGATGCTCATGGCCCTAAGTCTAGGCCAGAGTGGTATTTATGCCTTTGCTGCAGCTACTGCTGTAGTTGCCTGAGGCAATACTGCAAAGAGATCACCAACGACGCCAAAGTCACAGATTTCAAAGAGCGGCGCTTCTGGATCCTTATTGACCACCACGATTGTCTTCGAGGTCTGCATACCTGCGCGATGCTGAATCGCACCTGAAATTCCGCATGCAACGTAGAGCTGTGGGCTGACAGTTTTTCCAGTCTGTCCCACCTGATGTGAATGTGGGTACCAACCGGCATCTGTTGCAGCGCGTGAAGCACCGACAGCAGCACCTAACAAATCTGCAAAACCTTCAACTGCTGCAAAGTCACCATTTGTACCACGCCCACCTGAAACAACAATTGATGCTTCGGTAAGTTCTGGACGGCCACCCTTTACTGGAGGTTCTGTTGATGTGATCAGCGACTTCTTTGAGCTATCCGAAATTGTCACTGAAACGTTTTCGGTCGCTGCAGATGATGCACTGAGATCTGCCTCAACTGAATTGGGGCGAAGTGTGATGACCGGAATTCCGTGAGTGACCATGGAGTGCACTGTGGTTGATCCACCAAAGACAAGTTGCGTTGCGACTTTATCGCTGGCTACATCTACTGCATCGGTAATGATTCCTGATTCAAGTGCGATAGCAACACGTCCTGCTACCTCTTTTCCAAAGGCATGTGATGCAATCACAATTGCATCAGCGCTCTTTGCCTTAGCGACCTGCGCTAGCGCATCGGCAACAGCTGCAACGCCGTGTTCTGAAAAGTCATTAGCTTCAACAATTGAAATTGATGCGATAGGTCCTTGTTTAACAGTTGCAGCCATCGCTGCTCCTTGTCCAACAGGTGCCAAAACAACTGCGCAGACATCGCCCATGCGAGCGCCTACTGTTGCAAGCTCTGCGGTGGTTTTTGTCGCTACTCCACCTTGGAAATCGGCAAGAATAATTACTGTGCTCATATCAACTTCTTCTCTGCTAGGAATGTTGCAAGGGCGCTACCACCGTCACCGCTATCGGTAACGATCACACCTGCACTGCGGGCTGGGCGAAGTGCTGCATCTTTTACTTCAGACCATGCACTGACCGGAGTTACGCCAACGGTTGCAAGATCGCGGGTTTCAATTGTTTTTTTCTTCGCAGCCATGATTCCTTTAAATGATGGATAACGTGGCTCATTAATCTTTTCAACGACGCTGACGACTGCAGGAAGTGATGCTTTGATGTAATCAACACCGGCTTCAGTCACGCGTGTAATTGAAATGCTGGCTGCACCAGGATCTACTTCGACCTTGCTAGCAAAGGTCATCTGTGCCCATCCCAATCTCGCAGAAAGCATTGCTGGGACAACGCTCATACGAGCATCGGTTGACTCTGTTCCGCAGATAACAAGATCAAAGCCACCATCTGCAATGGTCTTTGCAAGCACGGCAGATGTTGCAAGCGCATCGGATCCTGCGAGCGCAGTATCTGAAATAAGAATTGCATCATTGGCACCCATAGAAAGAGCTTTGCGAACTGCTTCGCTGGCACGCTCTGGTCCCATCGTGATGATGGTAATTGTGTGTGGACCGCCTTCGTCGTTTCCGCCATGAGCTTCAACGATGCGCAGCGCTTCTTCCACTGCATACTCATCGAGATCGTTAAGAACTGCATCAACGCCCTCACGATCAAGACGCGAATCAATCATTTTCTTCTCAGCCCATGAATCTGGAACTTGCTTCACGCATACGGCAATCTTCATGGAGGAAAGGTTACTGATCAGTAGGGCGATTCACAATCTGAAAACAAGGTGAGGTACATCTTTTACCGATACGGGCTCCCTTTACCAAATAAGATGTATGCGTGCTCGCACTTCTCGCTCCAGGTCAAGGTTCGCAAACTCCCGGGATGCTTACTCCGTGGATTGGCGATTCTGACTCTCGCCAACTCTTGGCCACATGGTCAGAGGCGATTGACCTCGACTTGCTTCACCTGGGAACGCAGGCAGATGCTGACGAGATTCGCGATACCGCCAACGCCCAGCCGCTGATCGTTGCTGCAGGTTTACTCAGCGCCCGAGCAATGGGTACCGATAATGAGTTTTCATTTATGGCCGGACATTCAGTGGGCGAAATTACCGCCGCTGCTATCGCGGGAGTTTTTTCGGAGGTCGATGCACTGCGTCTTGTCCGCACCCGCGGAGTCGAGATGGCGAAAGCTGCCATCGGAAGTGAATCCGGAATGAGCGCCGTATTAGGCGGAGTTCGTGAAGATGTTTTGCAAGCAATTGAAGATGCCGGGCTCGTTGCCGCAAATGACAATGGCGGTGGACAGATTGTTGCAGCAGGTGACTTGCGCGCACTTTCGACCTTAGCGCCTGAAGGTGCACGAGTGCGGCCACTACAAGTTTCGGGTGCATTCCATACAGATTTTATGAAGCCGGCCCTTGAGGGGTTTAAGACATTTGCTACCAGTCTTGTAGTCCATGATGCAAAGGTTGGGCTCGTCTCAAATAAAGATGGCGCAATCCTGCTTTCAGGTGAGCGAATCTTAAATCGAATTATCGAGCAGGTGGCAAACCCTGTTCGTTGGGATCTCTGTATGTCATCAATGGAATCAAGTGGTGTCACGCGAGCAATCGAAATTGCACCAGCTGGAACGCTCGTTGGTCTGCTTAAGCGCGGTGCGCCGGATGTATCAACCTTTGCACTCAAAACACCAGAAGATCTAGATAATGCACGAGCATTTGCAAGGACAAAGGGGTAGATCATGGCGATCACAATAAAGACCGGTTCGCACTCTCGCATCCTTTCTGTTGGTTCTTACCGACCTAAGCGCTTGGTGATGAACTCAGAGATCGTTGATCGAATTGAATCTAATGATGAGTGGATCCAGCAACGCACTGGAATTCAATCTCGCCGATTTGCAGGCGCTGAAGAATCAGTTGTGGATATGGCGTGCTGGGCTGCGCAATCTGCAATTGAACGAGCAGGGCTAACGGCAGCTGATATCGACACTGTCATCGTTGCAACAATTACCTTTCCACATCAGGCACCGAGTGCCTCAACTGCCATTATCGAACGGCTCGGCAATCCCACTGCGGCAGCATTTGATCTCAGCGCAGCATGCGCCGGCTTTAGCTACGGCGTAGCTATGGCGCACGACTTTATCTTCGCTGGAACATCAAAAAATGTACTTGTCATCGGCGTTGAAAAACTCTCAGACTTTACCGATCCGGATGATCGCGCCACCGCCTTTATCTTCGCCGATGGCGCAGGCGCTGTTGTTATTGGCCAATCTGACACACCTGGAATCGGACCGGTTGCATGGGGCTCTGATGCACAGAATCGCGATGCCATCACAATGGATCCACCATGGACCCTGATGCGTAATGCAGAACAAAAGAGCGTGGGAGATATTGATTGGCCAAATATTTCTCAAGAAGGTCAGAAGGTTTTTAGATGGGCCGTCTATGCAGTCAGTAAAGCTGCGCTAGAAGCAATTGAACAAGCGGGCTTAACGGTGAATGACATTGATGTCTTCATTCCGCATCAAGCAAATATGCGCATCATCGAAACAATGGCAAAAGAGATGAAATTGCCAGCAACAACTGTGATTGCAGATGACATTCGAATAAATGGAAATACGTCGGCAGCATCGATTCCACTTGCTATGGATATTCTTTTGGCCAATCACCCAGAGTTACATGGCAAGACCGCCCTGATCATTGGATACGGCGCGGGGCTGGTTTATGCGGGACAAGTTGTGGAACTCCCACCAAAACCATAAATTTTTTACTATATCCCCCGCAATTACTCGATAGTAAGGCCGGGAATCAGAGAGAATATCCACTTGAACCAAAGAGTAGAAAAGGGAAATAACTATGGCGCTATCACCGGCTGATGTACTTGCTGGACTTAAAGAAATCGTAGAAGAAGTTGCTGGAGTCTCAGCTTCACAGATCGAACTTGATAAGAACTTTACAGATGATCTTGATGTCGATTCACTCAGCATGGTCGAGGTCGTCGTTGCAGCAGAAGAGCGTTTCGGTGTAAAGATTCCTGATGATGCTGTTACAGATCTAGCAACGGTTGGCGATGCTGTGAACTTCATCGTTAACGCAGCTAAGTAAATACTCGCGAAATAGAAACTTTTTCTCATGAAGCGTCGCGTTGTTGTCACAGGTCTCGGGGCCACAACTCCCCTGGGCTCTGACGTTGACTCAACATGGGCAGCCCTGATTGCAGGAAAAAGTGGCGTCCGACTTCTTACCGAAGAATGGCGTGAGTTATTGCCGGTGCACTTTGCAGCCCGCGTACACACTGAGCCTGCCGATCAAATGGAGCGGGTTGAAATGCGCCGCTT
>CANLHC010000046.1 GCA_947490625.1 Candidatus Nanopelagicaceae bacterium | reverse complement strand
ACATTGAGAGTTACTAGCGTAGGAACGCCTTCTTTGAGATCAGTACCAGGTGTCTTTCCTGACTCATCAGATTGACTAGCAATATCGATCACATCATCTACTAGCTGAAAGGTAATTCCGATCTTCTCACCGAAAGCTGCCAGTGCGGTGATCTGCTCACTCGGTGCACCAGCAAGCATTGCACCGAATTGAGCACTCGCGGCAATGAGTGAGCCAGTTTTATCTGCAACGACACTTAAGTAGTGCTGCAATGGATCGCCACCGTCGGCTGGTCCTTGCGTCTCCATAATCTGTCCAATAACAAGGCGTTCGAATGTTTGTGCTTGCAGGTGAACAGCTGCTGGACCTAAGTCGGCCAACATATCTGAGGTGCGCGCAAAGAGATAATCACCGGTGAGAATTGCAACGGTATTTCCCCATCGGCTATTAGCACTCTGGACGCCGCGCCTCAATGGAGCTTCATCCATTACATCATCGTGATAGAGAGTTGCTACATGTGTTAACTCGCAAACGACAGCTGCTTCGATAATGCCATGTGCTGTGGGATCTCCATAATGTGAAGTGATCAGTGTCAGTAGCGGGCGAAGTCGCTTGCCTCCCGCTTCAACGAGGTGGCGAGAAGTTTCTATGACAAGTGGGTATTTGCCCTCAATCTGTAGCCGTAGCAGAGCTTCGACATCGAGCATTCGTTTGGCAAGATCTGCCTCAAGTGCTGGCGAAAGATCTGGAATACCAAAAGATGACATCAGCGAAGGAAGAAGGCTGTTTGAGAGATGTAATCAAGAACAGGAGCTGGGAATACTCCGAGGATGAGTGTGATGGCAAGTGAAACTAGGATCGTAATTCGTGTGTAAATAGATGGAATCACAACGCTTGTTCCATCCTCAACCGGATCCTTAAAGAACATCAAAACAACTACTCGAATGTAGAAGAAGGCTGCAATTGCAGAGGAGAGAACACCGGTGATCAGAATCGCTGTATTTCCACTCTCGTAGGCGGCAGAGAAGATCGAGAATTTTCCAACGAATCCGCTGGTGAGCGGAATTCCGGCAAATGCAAGAAGGAGGAATGAGAATGCGATTGCAATCCATGGAGATCTCTTTCCAAGACCTGCCCAGCGATTGAGATCGGTAACCTCGCCTGATGAATCGTTGATCAGCGAAACAATGGCAAATGCGCCGACCGTTGCAACACCATATGCAAAGAGATAAAAGATTGTTGCATCAAGTCCAGATTTATTGAGTGCAATGACTCCAGATAGCAAGAAGCCGGCATGAGCGATCGATGAATAGGCAAGCATGCGCTTGACATCACGTTGTGAGATTGCAACAAGTGAACCGAAGACCATAGTGATCAACGCGATTGCAGTGAGCATTGGGCGCCACTGCCATACATCACCGGCAAAAGCGACGTAGAAGATACGGAGCATCGCGCCAAAGGCGGCAACCTTTGTAGCTGCGGCCATAAAAGCTGTGACCGCAGTAGGTGATCCTTGGTAGACATCTGGTGACCATGAATGAAAGGGAACTGCACTGACTTTAAAGAGCAAGCCGACGCTTACAAATGAGATACCGACCAATAGGAAAACATCGTTGGCGGTACCACCAGTAATTGCAGCTGCAATACCCGAGAAGGTTATTGAGTTTGAGTAACCATAAAGGTAGGCGACTCCGAAGAGGAAGAATGCAGATGCAAATGCGCCAAGGAGAAAATACTTCAGGGCAGCTTCCTGTGATGCTAGGCGACGACGACGTGCCAGCCCTGCCATGAGGTAGAGAGGTAATGAGAGAACTTCTAGCGCAACAAAAAGTGTGATCAGATCTGATGCAACGGTAAATAAGAGCATTCCAGCAATTGCAAAGAGCGTCAGCGGGTAAACCTCTGTTATGCGAATATTGGCAGCTTGTGCTTCGCGCTCTTCATCTGAACCTGGAGCAGCAGTTGGAGCTGCCGCGAATTTATCGCTATCTGCCAGAAGAAGGATTGCAATAATCGCGATAATCAAAATAGCCATCTGAAGTAGATAGCCCGCACCATCGAAGGTGACAGAGTTCATCGCTGCCTTTGATGAGTACGTTCCGCGCGTACGGACCAATGCGGCTAGTGCAATGACCAAGGTGAAAACTGAGAGAGCTAATTGTGATGACGCACGTGATTTACGCGGAGCAAAGGCCTCAATGAGAACTCCTACGACAGCGCCAGCAAGGACCACCAAAATTGGAGCCAACATTGCATAATTTAGGATTGGAGATGTAAAGGTACCCACTTACTTTCCTCCATTCATGGTTGGTGCAGGATCGCTATAACCTTGCTGTTGCACGATATGTGCAGCGGCGGGGTTAATGATCTTGAGGAGCGGTGAAGGATAAAAACCAAGGAAGACAATGATTGCGATAACAGGTGCAATCGTAATCTTTTCGCGAAGGTTGAGATCTTTCAAATTTTCATTTCCAGGTGTTGTTTCACCGTGCAGAGCACGTTGCACTGGAATCAAGATATAGAGCGCGGCGAGAACTATGCCAAAGGTAGCGATAATGGCTGCCACTGGATATCTCGTATATGTGCCGACAAGAACAAGAAATTCACTCACAAAGCTGGAAAGTCCTGGAAGCGCCAATCCTGAGAGCCCAGCGATAAAGAAGGACCACGCCATGATCGGTGTAACCCGTTGCAGTCCGCCGAAATCTGAAATTGTGGAAGATCCACGACGAATAATCATCCACCCTGCAACGAAGAAGAGCGCTGCAGTTGAGAAGCCATGATTAAACATATACAGGGTCGCACCGCTTTGAGATTGCGTTGTCATCGCAAAGATTCCGAGTGTGATGAAACCAAAGTGTGAGATTGATGTGTATGCAATCAAACGCTTGATGTCTTTTGCACCAATAGCCAAGAACGCGCCATAGAGAATTGAAATCAGAGAGAGCACGATAATTACCGGCGTAAATGTCTTGCTCGCATCTGGAAAAATTGAGAGACAGAAACGGATCATTCCGTAGGTGCCGACCTTGTCGAGAATTCCAAGGAGCAGAATCGATGTGCCAGCTGATCCGCTCTTTGCTGCATCAGGTAGCCATGTATGAAATGGCCATAGCGGTGCTTTGATGGCAAAGGCGATAAAGAAACCTAAGAAGAGAATGTTCTGTGTCGTAGAGCTCATCAGAGTGTGTAGCTCTGAAAGTTCGGTGATATCAAATGTGACTCCACCATTTTGTCCAGAGATGACAAAGAGTCCGATGATGGAGGCGAGCATCAGCAGGCCACCAAAGAGGCTATAGAGAAGGAACTTAACAGCTGCAGCTGCGCGCTCTCCGCTGCCGTATCCACCAAGTAAGAAGTAGATCGGGATCAACATCGCCTCGAAGAAAACGTAGAAGAGGAAGAGGTCTGTTGCAGCAAAGACTCCGATGACCATTGTTTCAAGAACAAGAATTAAGATGTAGAAAGTCTTTACTCCCCAACGACCGCCCTCTGATTCATTCCATCCACCCAAGATGACGAGTGGTGCGAGAATGACGGACATAAGAATGAGAACTAGTGCAATTCCATCAACACCTAGGCCCCAGTTAATTCCAAAGGATGGAATCCATGAGTAACTCTGGCGAAATTGCAGTTCTGTATTATCGACATCAAAACTCATAGCTTTAAATAGTGTTGCGGCTGCGACAACGAGTGTTGTGGCGAGAGCTACTTGCTTGACCAAACGCTCCTGGGCTGAAGGAATAAGAGCGATGAGCGCTGCCCCAAGTAGAGGCAGCATCATGATTATTGTGAGAGTCATTATTGAGTCACCACCCAAATTCCCGCGAGCAGAACGAGCGCACCGACAAGGATGAGGGCTGCGTATGAACGGACGTAACCAGATTGAGTACGACGAAGTGTTGCACCAGAACCGACTGCCATTGCACCGATTCCACGAACTGCGCCATCGATGACTTTTTCATCCATAACAACAAGTCCTTGTGTAAGTCCTTGTCCCGGACGCATAAAGATCGCTTCGTTGACGACATCCTGTCCGAGATCGTTACGAGCTAAACGAGTAGCAAAGGAAACATCGGTAGGTGCAATTGCTGCGACTGGTCTGAATTGATATTTAGCCAGCGCTATCGAGACACCAATAATGACCGCAGAGATTGCCAAGATTGAGACAACGCTATGTGGCAGCAGTTCTTCATACTCTTCTTTCTTCGCAAATAAAGGAGAGAGCCAGTGAACAAGTGCCTCACCTTGTGTAAATAAGTATCCAGCTGTGACAGAACCAATAGCCAAGATCGCCATCGGAAGCCACATCAGCGCTGGAGATTCGTGCGGATGAACCCCGGCATCCCAACGCGCTTTACTTGTAAATGTAAGAACCATGACGCGAGTCATGTAGAAAGCGGTAATGACAGCACCAAGAAGTGTGATGCTTCCAAGAATAATTCCCTGTGCGCCTCCTGAGTTAAAGGCAGTGGCGATAATTTCATCCTTCGAGTAGAAACCAGCAAATGGTGGAACACCGATAATTGCGAGGTAACCAAGTCCGAAGGTAATAAAGGTAATTGGCATCGCCTTTCGCAAGCCACCATATTTGCGCATATTTACTTCATCATTCATGCCGTGCATAACAGAGCCTGCGCCGAGGAACATTCCTGCTTTGAAGAATCCATGAGCGAGTAAGTGCATAATTGCAAAGGCATATCCGGCAGGCCCAAGTCCAGCTCCGACAATCATGTAGCCGATCTGTGACATGGTTGAAGCAGCGAGTGCTTTCTTAATGTCATCTTTTGCCATACCGATAATCGCACCGAAGATCAGCGTGATTGCACCGACAATGACAACTAAGAGTTGGGCTGTTGGCGCAGCATCGAAGACAAAGTTAGAACGAACGATGAGATAAACACCAGCGGTCACCATTGTTGCAGCATGGATAAGCGCTGATACAGGTGTTGGTCCCGCCATCGCATCCCCCAGCCATGCCTGAAGCGGGAACTGTGCCGACTTTCCGGCGGCTGCGATGAGCAACATAATTCCCATTGCTGTCAGTGCCGGAGTACCAACACGATCAACAGATTCCTTGACACCTTCAAATGAGACTGTACCCATAGTTGCAAAGGCGATCATGATTGCAAAAGACAAGCCCATGTCACCAATTCGGTTCATCACAAAAGCCTTCTTAGATGCAGTTGCATAGGCAGGCTTTTTATTCCAGAAACCAATAAGAAGGTATGACGCTAGACCCACGCCTTCCCAGCCGACATAGAGGTTGAGATATGAGTTGCCAAGTACAAGAAGCAACATGGCGGCGATAAAGAGGTTGAGGTACGCGAAGAAGCGGCGACGATTCTCATCGTGTGACATATAAGAGATGGAGTAAATGTGAATCAGAGTACCTACTCCGCTAATAAGCAAGACGAAGCAGATTGAAAGCTGATCAAGTAATAGCGCGGCATCGACTTTAAATGTGCCGACTTCAATCCACGTAAAGAGAGTTTGGGTGATTGCCCGATCTTCTGTCGAGCGATTAGTCATCGCAAAGAAGTGCAGTAATCCGAGTACAAACGACCCGGCTGACATTGCTGTTGCAAGCAAGTGTCCCCACTTATCTGCCTTTCGTCCGATGAGCAGAAGGAATACGGCGCCAAATAGAGGTAGCCCGATCAAATAAACAAGTGAGCTTGAAGTAACCATAACTATCGCTTCAACAAACTAGCATCATCGATAGATGCTGATCGGCGAGAACGGTATATCGCAACAATAATTGCAAGGCCGACGACTACCTCACATGCGGCCACAACCATAGTAAAGAATGCAACGACTTGGCCGTTGAGATTGCCATTAATGCGCGAGAAAGTGACGAGAGTGAGATTGCCAGCGTTGAGCATCAATTCAATACACATGAAGACAACGATCGCGTTGCGACGCACAACAACTCCGACTGCACCGATTGTAAATAGGAGAGCAGCGAGGTAGAGATAGTTATATGGATCCACTTACTTCTCCTCCTTCACAGTTGGGTCAACGACATCGAGTTGGAACTGGGCTGATTCGATTACATCCCCACGTGCCTTAAGCGTTGCTGAAATTGAGGTTGGTGCAGGTGTTCCATCTGGAAGAAGTGCTGGAACATCCACTGCATTATGGAGAGCGTAAACACCAGGACCCGGAAGGCCGGCAGCATCGCTAAGTGAGCCGGTGCGAAAACGTGCAATCGCTTGTTCGCGCTGACTTGGACGGCGATTGGTTCGCTGATGATGAGCAAGCACCATTGCACCGAGCGCCGCGGTAATAAGTAGCGCTGAGATCACTTCAAATGGCAAGACGTAATCAGAGAAGAGCAGCATCGCAATTCCCTCGACGTTGCCTCCAGTATTTGCGAATTCAAGACCGACTGCAGGGCGACCCAGCGTTGCCCGCGCGATAAGTGTGACCATGAGTCCACCAAATCCAACTGCGGCGACAATGGCAATCCAGCGCAAGCCTGTAAT
>CANLHC010000045.1 GCA_947490625.1 Candidatus Nanopelagicaceae bacterium | reverse complement strand
GCAACAAAGCATGGCCAAGTGGGACTTGCAATTGGGTTAGATGATGAATTGCGTGAAGATGGTGTGCGGGTGACTTTGATTGCACCGGCTGCGACAGAGACAAATTTTGCGGTCGGCGATGGCAGAGAGTTATCTGATGCTGCGCGTGCTGGGTATTTGAAGTCAACAGATATTGCATTTGCTATTGCCACAGTGCTTGAGCAACCACGGCGTATGAGAACGACGGTGTGGCAGATGATTTCTATGTCGCAGGGAATTCTTTAAACAAAACAAATGGCTGGCCAACTCTTTCGAGTCGACCAGCCATTTGATGTTTTATTTAGTTAGTAATTTATTTCCATGAAGCGATGAGTGAGTCATAATCGACTGTCTCAGGCTTTGGCTTTTCATTAGCTAACTTAGGTACAGGAGCTCCTGGTTGATCTAACCAGTACTTAGCATCCTTAACTGGGTTCATCTTGACACCGCAGTCTCCTTGACCTCCGCCTGCTTCAAGACGTGTGAGAATGTCGTCTTGTGCCTTTGCGAGAGCATCCATTGCTTGTTGCGCGGTCTTTTCACCGGCAGCTGCTGGAGCAATGTTTTGCCACCATAGCTGTGCAAGCTTTGGATAATCAGGAACGTTAGTTCCTGTTGGAGACCACTGAACGCGTGCAGGGGAGCGGTAGAATTCAATCAAACCGCCGTACTTAGCTGCGTTGTCAGTGAAGTATTGAGCCTGGATTGTGGATTCACGAATGAATGTCAAACCAGTGATTGACTTCTTAAGGTCAACTGTCTTGCTTGTTACGAACTGTGCATATAACCATGCAGCAGCGCGATTTTCAGCAGAGACTGACTTAAAGAATGTCCATGAACCTACGTCTTGGTAACCGAGTTTCATGCCATCTACCCAATATGAACCGTGTGGAGATGGAGCCATCTTCCACTTAGGTGTTCCATCAGCATTTACAACCTTTGGTGAGATCTCTGGATTAGAAAGATCTGCGGTGAATGCTGTGTACCAGAACATTTGCTGTGCAACTGCGCCTTGTCCAGGAACTGGACCTGACTCAGAGAAGTCCATACCACGAGCTGTTGGTGGTGTGTACTTAAACCAGTCAATGTACTTCTGGATTGCGTATACAGATGCTGGGCCGTTGGTGTCTCCACCACGAGTTACTGATGATCCAGCTGGGTTACAGCCTTCAACACGAATACCCCATTCATCTACAGGTAGACCATTTGGAAGTCCTGGGTCACCGTTACCGGCCATTGAAAGCCATGCATCGGTAAAGCGCCAGCCGAGTGATGGATCTTTCTTACCGTAATCCATGTGACCATAGACCTTAGTTCCATCAATCTTTCCATTGCCATTTACCTGTGTTGAGAAGAACTTAGCGATATCTTCATAAGCAGACCAGTTAACTGGAACACCTAGGTCATATCCGTAAGCCTTCTTGAACTGTGCCTTGATGGCTGGATCTGTGAACCAGTCATAGCGGAACCAGTAAAGGTTAGCGAATTGTTGATCAGGCAACTGATAAAGCTTCTTATCAGGACCTGTTGTGAAGTCGATACCAACAAAGTCATCGAGATCTAGGTAAGGAGAAGTAACTTCTTTTCCTTCGCCATCGATGTAATCACTGAGTGCCAACACTGCTGTTGAACGTGAGTGAGTACCGATGAGATCTGAGTCGTTGATGTATGCGTCATAGATTGGTTGTCCAGTCTGGTATTCAGTCTGGATGTTCTGCACTACGTCACCTTCACCGATGATGTCGTGAGTTACTGTGATTCCAGTAATCTCTTCGAAGGCCTTTGTAAGAACTTCGGACTCATACTTGTGTGTGGTTAGACCTTCTGAAGCGACCTTAATTGAAAGACCGCGATATGGGGCCGATGCCTCAATAAACCACTTAAGTTCAGCGGTTTGCTCATCCTTTGAGATTGCACTTGGCTGGAACTCATCATTAATCCACTTTTCAGCTGCTGTTTCAAAAGCTGCAGTGTCTCCAGAATCGGATCCTCCGCCGCCACATGCTGAAAGCACGAGAGTGCCTGCTAGTACAGGTAGAAGAATGAACTTAGCTCTTTTTCCTAGCACTATATTTTCCTTCCTCCTAAAGCCACTCAGGTGAGTGGTTCTAACTATCGCCACAAGTTGCCCTGTAACAATTCTATTTTTTCTCTCTTTAGCCCCACTTAAGGATTACTGCAGCAAGGGCCACAGCAAGTGCGCAACCGACATAGAGCATTCCTTCAACCAGTGCGATCCACATGATCATGAAAAACGCTGATGAAATATAGGCGATATAGACACGATCGCCGCGATCAGTTGTGATGCGAAGAAATCCTTTGCGAATACGTGGCGGACGGTAGTGACCCCAAATTGTCATGCCGATGATTAATAAAAAGGCAAAGATAAAGACAATTGCAACGGGCAGGGTCCAGACCATCCACTTAAGCATTTTTATACACGACCTAACGCAAAGCCCTTAGCGATGTATTTGCGCACGAACCAAATAGCTAGAACACCAGGGATGATCGTCATAACACCAGCGGTTGAAAGAAGTGTCCAGTCTGTGCCCGATGATGAAACAGTTCTTGTCATCGCAGCGCTAATTGGTTTGGCATCAGTACTTGTAATGGTTCTGGCAATAAGTAATTCAACCCAGCTAAACATGAAGCAGAAAAAGGCTGTGACACCGATACCGGAGCGAATCATTGGCAAGAAGATCTTGATGAAAAACTTAGGAAGTGAATAGCCATCAATGGCTGCAGTCTCATCGACTTGTCGCGGGATGCCGGAGATAAAGCCTTCTAGAATCCAGACAGCCAGCGGCACGTTAAAGAGCATGTGTGCGATGGCAACACCGAGAGTCTTATCAAATAATCCAACAGCGTTATACATGTTATAGAAAGGAAGCAAGAACACAGCAGCAGGTGCCATGCGATTTGTCAGCAACCAGAAGAACAAGTGCTTATCTCCTGTAAAGCTAAAGCGAGAGAAGGCATAGGCAGCAGGTAGTGCCAGCGTTACTGAGAAGATTGTGTTGAGTGTGGAATAAGTCAAAGAGTTCAAATAAGCCTTGTACCACATGTCTTTTAAGATGAAGTCGCGATATCCATCGAATGTAAATCGAGATGGAATGATTTCAAAGTTTCCTAAAATATCGGCAGATGGTCGAACCGACATCAGAATGAGCCATGCGACCGGAACCATCCAGATTGCCATGACAAGCCAGAAAATAAAACCTGACCATGGCAAAGATTGCTTCTTCTTCTGTGGAGAGAAGGCGCCCTTAACAAGTGTCTGTGACTTACTCATTTAGTTTTCGTCTCCTCTTCTCGATCTTGCAGCGTCAAAACGGTATAGAAGATAAAGGACATGATCTGAATGAGTAAGAAGAAGATCAATGAGTAGGCACCGGCTCGACCGACGTCGAATTGGCCAACTGCAATGTTGGTAAGCAAAATACTTGCAAAGGTTGTCGCATCTCCTGGACCACCGCCTGTAATAACAAATGGTTCGGTGTAAATCATGAAGCTATCCATGAAACGAAGAAGGAGCGCAATAAGTAAAACGCGACGAAGCTTTGGAAGCTCTACATATCTAAATATTGCAACAGATGATGCGCCATCAATGGCTGCGGCTTGGTAGTAGGCCTGTGGGATTGAACGAAGGCCTGCATAGACAAGCAGGGCCACAAGTGGAGTCCAGTGCCAGACGTCAACGGCGAGAATAAGTCCCCAGCCATCTTTTGGATCAGAGGTAAAGTCAAAGTCAAATAACTTATTGAGCAAGAATCCACCAAGGCCAATATCTTTGCGAGAGAAGATCAGCCATGTTGAACCGATAACGTTAAAAGGAATAATCAAAGGAATTGAAACTGCGACCAAAGCAGCCGATGCCTTCCACCCTGATTTAGGCATGATGCGCGCAATGGCAATACCGAGTGGGATTTGAATCAAAAGCGCTTGAATAGAAAATTGGAAGCTGCGCTTGAAAGCATCAATGATTAATGTGTCATTTGTGATGTCATAGAACCACTTCATACCCACGAACAAACGATTATCTGGGCTGAAAATATCTTGGATTGCATAGTTAGCAACTGTCATCAATGGAATCAGTGCTGTGAAAGAGACAACCAAAATAACGGGCAGAACTAAGAACCAGGCTTTGTTATTACGCGTTTTCATCAGTTCGCCCCCTTTGTGTCAACGGTGCCGCAGAGCTTTGAATCGCGGAATAGATATGTGCGTTGTGGATCAAAGGCTAAGTGCGCACTTTGGCCGGCCACCAGCGCTGAATCATTTTCAAGCTTTGCAACAAATTTTCCTTGGGCAGCGTCTGCGTGAACGAGTTTGTAACCACCGCGGTGTTCAACGCGATTAATCTTTACAGCCACTCCAGAGCCAGATGAAGTCATCGATAAGAACTCTGGGCGAATACCGATTCTCACATTGCCATTTGCAATGGCAGAGGAACCAATCTGAGTAGATCCCACAATGACTGCGCCATCGTTGACTTTGCCATCTAAGAAGTTCATTCCAGGAGAACCAATGAAAAATCCTACGAACTCATCTTGTGGAGTTAAGAACAAATCGGACGCGGTTCCGGTCTGCACGATATCGCCCTTGTTGAGAACAACTACTTCATCGGCAAATGTCAGCGCTTCTGTCTGATCGTGTGTGACATAGACAAGTGTGTGACGAGTGTTGTTATGCATTTCTTTCAGGCGACCGCGAAGAGTCCACTTAAAGTTCTGATCAATTACCGTTAGCGGCTCATCGAATAAAATAGCCGGCACATCTTTGCGCACAAGGCCGCGGCCAAGGCTAACTAGCTGCTGCAGATCTGAGCGCAGCTTTAATGGGCGAATATCTAGGTATTTAGATATGCCCAGGAGCTCTGCGATTTCTTCCACACGAGCGGCAATAACATCTTTGGCAACGTTGCGGTTTTTAAGTGGGAAGGCAAGATTTTGGCGCACAGTCATCGTGTCGTATAGAACAGGGAATTGGAAAACCTGAGCAACGTTGCGCTTTGCAGTATCTAAATCTGTGACATCTACGCCATCAAAGTAAACACGGCCAACAGATGGTGTCAGAAGACCAGAAATAATATTTAGAAGAGTTGTCTTACCGCATCCAGATGGACCAAGCAGGGCAACAGCGTTGCCATCTTTCCATGTCAGTGAAATTGGGTTCAGTGCAAATGTTGCGCCATCATCATATGAATGGCCAACATTTTCTAAGCGGATCTCAGCCATTAGCGCACCGCCGCTGGAGCAAAGAGTGTGGTGCCAGTCTTTGGATCAAAGCCATAGACGGCGCTTCGATCAAGAAAGACAGTCATTGTTGAACCAGATGTGAAGTTTTGCGCCCCATCTAATTCAAGAACAATCTTCTGCGCATTTTCTAGATCTAAGTGAAGGTATGTGGAACTACCTGTGATCTCAGAGATGCGCACCTTGCCGCTGATGCCAATATCGTTGGCGCCAGCTGATTGCAAAGCGATGTTGTGAGGGCGAATACCGAGTGTGAAAGTGCCGCCGAACTTATCGGATAAGACTCGACCGAGGGATTCAGAATTAGAGGTTGCAACGCTTGAGGCAATGAGATTAAGCGGTGGATCACTCATTGCAAGTGCCACAGGTAGATTCTTTGGACGTGCATACAAATCTAACGCGTTGCCATCTTGTTCGACGCGACCTTCATTCATCACGATTGTGTGAGCTGCCATATCAAGTGCTTCTAGTGGTTCAGCAGTTGAGTAAATAACCATCATGTCCGCATCTGCAAAGATGCGCTGTAGTTCATCTCGTAATTGCTCGCGTAATTTAAAGTCAAGGTTTGCAAGTGGCTCATCCAAAAGAACTACATCGCTCTTGCGTGCAAGAGAGCGGGCAATGGCAACGCGCTGTTGTTGTCCACCAGATAGCGCAGATGGCTTGCGATCTAGTAACTCGGTAATACGAAGCATCGCTGCAACTTCGTGCACGCGGCTTTCTATCTCTTCTTTTGAAATCTTTGGCTTGAGGACTCGAAGAGGGGAGGCAATATTGTCAAAGACACTTAAAGATGGATAGTTAATAAATTGTTGATACACAAAAGAAACAGAGCGATCTTTTACCGATGTCAGTCCGACATCAACACCATTTACTGTGACGCTTCCGGAATCAGTTTTGATCAAACCTGCCAGTGCGCGCATAAGAGTTGTCTTACCGCTAAGAGTTGGACCTACTAAAACTGTGATGCCAGGGCTAGCTGTGAAAGAGATGTCATCTAGAAAAACTTCGCCGTTATGTAGCAGCGTTAAGTTCTTGGCAACTAATGACACAGGGCCGATCTCCTCTCACAGGGATTTGGCACGATCTTGTAGGGGCAATCTAGGCGTGTTCCCTAGCCCTTGGAAAGGGGTATTTTCGCCCAGAAGGTAACGTTTAGGTCACGAGTGCTAGCCCTCACGCTGAGCGTGAGCGTGGAAAATATTCAAACAAATGTTCGAAAATAAGTTGAATTTGTCAGTGGGTGGGGGTATGGTTTT
>CANLHC010000044.1 GCA_947490625.1 Candidatus Nanopelagicaceae bacterium | reverse complement strand
ACCAACAAAAACAACGGCGATGATTGCAACGACTACGCCGATTAACTTTGACTTCAAGTCATCAAGGTCATAGACGCGAAGCCAGAGCGGAACAGGCAGTTCATCGTCGATAAAGAGTTCATAAAGTCCATAACCAATTACAAGTAAAACCGTGCCGAGCAAGATTGCATCGACTGCGGTGAGAACGGCAACGATTGATTCCTTGAGAGAGGATTTATTCGAGACCGCATCGATAAGAACTGTGATCATCTCGATTGATCCTTGTGCCATAAGTAGTAGAGCGCCAATAATTGATGCCAGCGCTGGAACGATTACCGCATATCGAGTCAGGCCAAGAATCGTCTTCATGGGCGATATTCTAACGTGAAGAGTTGTGATTACGGCCAAGACGCTCGCTTTGGTTCAGCGTTGAAACTACGCTAGCGGTATGCGCGAACGACTCATCTCCACTCTTCTAACCATGTCGCTCATCATCATTTCGGTGTTGATGGCACCGACTGCCCAAGCAGATAACCTCGCCCCATGTCGCATTAAAGCCTCAGAACGGCAGACACTTTCCTTGGGATTTCCAGTTCGAGATGAGCGATTAGCGAAAGTATCTAAACCCAAAATACTTGTCGTACCTTTTCAACTCAAAGATAACCCAGATTTCAAATTCACAGATGCAATGAAAAAAGATTACTTATATGCGGAAGAGTATCTATCATTTCTCTCAGGAAATGTCTCAACCGTTGAGTTTGTCTTTGCGGACACAATTAAGACTGATTTTACAAATCTGACCATGGAAACCCTTAAGGTAAATCAACACACGGGCAATTCAAAACGGGATGAATCAATTTCAACATGGGGTTTCGTTCGAAAAATGGTCACTGACTATGATTCACAGTTAGATTTTTCTGGAATTAGTGGCGTGATTTTGCATGGCTCTTCAACCAGCTCCAATAGTTTTATAGCTGAAGCCATGACCTATCGGAAAGATTTACAAGACTTCTATTTCCGGCCATTGGTGACAAATGAAGGACCGATAATGAACGCGGTCTTGTTTGATAAAGCTGAAACTTCGAAGACTATTGCTCATGAAGTCTTGCATCTCTACGGATTGACGGACCTTTATGGAAGCGCGACTGCCCCTGGGAGATTGAGTCTTATGGCAGGTGATCAGCTGAGCTTGCTCACCTACGAAAAGTGGATCCTAGGTTGGCTACCTGACGCAGCGGTTCAATGTCTAGCAACTCTTCCGGATAATCGAATTCAACGGCTCACCTTAGATCTTAAAAAAGAAGGTCAAGTTTTTATCTCGAGAACAGCGAAGGGAACCATTCTTATGGTGGAAACTTCTACTTTCAAGAAAAGGTTATATCTGGCCTTCTACTCTCTCGATAACGAAATGCGTCCACCGATCAGCTTGTTTGCAAATAGCGTTAATGGATTGGGCAGAGAAGGGCTCCCATTGGAGAGTTTCGTTGCAATCGGGGTAGAACTGGAAGGACCAGAAGTTTCACTCTTGGTTAGCAACATACAAAATTCGACCCTGACCGTTGACCTAATCCCGGCCAGCATGAAAGGTTCTCTCGAGCAGAGCGAGTTAAAGAGCACGAGTCAACTTAATTTGAAGGCAGCGATCGCCGCTTCTGAAGCGAAAACTACAGAGCCAGCACCTGCCAAAGTAGATGAAGTTAAACCAGCAGCTAAGAAGGTAACTATCAATTGCCAAAAAGGTAAGAAGATAATCAAAGTCACTTCAGTAAATCCAAAGTGTCCTGCTGGGTATAGGAAGAAGTAACTGCCAATTGGAGAATTAGCGCAGCATCGGAAAGCTCTTTGCAGGTGGCCAAGCGCAAGGACCACTTGTGAACGGCCTTAACACTGTTGAGGCCGTCTTAAAAGAGGCAAACTTATTAAAGCCCGCTAGTCTTAGCCACATAACAAGACCATCACGTTGGTAAAGGGGAAAATCATGGGCGCTTGCGGTTGCGGATACACAACAGATCCAGAGAAGAATTGCAACGGAACACATAAAGTTGTTAAGGCTGTGAAAGAAGACATCATCGCAAAGCTTGAAGCCGAAGGCTTCGCTGATGCGGCTGAGCACCTCAAATCTAAGTAAGACGGCCAAGTAAGAAAAAGTCTACTTTCGCCACCTGGGGTTGATTCCGACCTTGCCGATTTACGAACGCCGATGCTCTGGACGGGTGTTTTCAGGGCTCTGACCCACCCGTGAGCCTAGATTTGTTCGAGATTACGGTTTCATAACACTTAGATTTGCCCATCCTTTTTCCTATATTATTTGGCCTTTTTAGGCTATCTTCGGTGGGATCGGGGATCTTCCAAATCACTTGCACCCGATGTTTATCCCACTAGAAAGGGTCAATATGAAGAAGAAATTTATTGCTGCAGTAGCGGCTGTGGTCATCGGAGGCACAATCTTAATTCCGACCCAGTCACAAGCTGCAACAGGGCAAACACTCTTGGTCTGGACGGACTCTGTTCGTAAGCCAGGCAATGATCAGTTTGCAAAAGCTAATCCTCAGCACAAAATTAAGGTGGAGCTAAACGCCACACTTATTCAGAAGGTACAGGTCTTTAACCGCGTTAAAAAGGGTTGGCCAGATATGTACTTTGATGGAGCACCAAATAACGTTTCATTGATGCAGTCAAAGGCATTTGGTTATGCCCGTGATCTCACCCCACTCTTCCCAGCGAGCTACTGGAAAGCATTTGGAACTGCAAATGACTGGTGCAAGATTGATGGAAAGATGTACTGCGTAAAGAATGACCTCGCACATACAGTCTTGTACTACGATCAAAAGTTGTTTGATCAATTCAAGTACACCGTTCCTAAGACTATGGATGAGTTCAGAACCATCGCGCTAGATCTAGCGAAGAATCACCCAGGCTACAACGTTGGCCACATGGGTGAGGGTGAAATTTATCAGGGATGGTTATGGCCAAGCGGTTGCCCAATGGCAACAGTCAAGGGCAACAAAATGATCCATAACCCTAAGGATCCAAAGTGCACCCGTGCCGTCACAATGGTGCAGGAGCTTCTTGATGCAGGAGTCCTCAAGAAAGAGGGCTCATTCTCTGCTGATGCTCAGAAGGATAACCAAGCTGGAAAGATGCTTATGAACATCGGACCATCATGGTGGGGAGATTATGTTGTAAAGCCTGAAGGTAGCTTCGGCGTTCCTGCAGGTCAGATCAACATTGCTCCAACTCCAAAGTGGCCAGGTGAGACCAAGAACTGGTCTGGCGCATGGGGTGGCGGAGTTTATATGATCTCAAGCCATTCAACTCCAGCACAGGCAAAGGTTGCTGCCGAGATGATCATGTACAGCACAATGGATAAGAAGTTCGTGGTCTCTGCAGATATGGTGACATATCCAGCGTTTCCACCTTCAGCAAAATTGTGGACTGCTGATCGCGCAAAGAGCGGCTACTACAAGGATGGAACTAATGCAGGAAAGGTCTTCTATGACTCTTCATTGCTTATTCGTCCAAACGTAACACCTGTTCGTTTCAATCTTGACGTCATGATTTCAGCAATGGGTGCTGACATCGCGTCCGGAAAGAAAGTTGCAGATGCATTTGCGAAGTTCGCTTCGACAATTGATTCCGCAGGTACACAGGCTGGTTACGAAGTAAGCGCTAAGTAAGAAAAAGTACGGTAACTCCCGATGGGTGGCGCGAGCCACCCATCGGGAATTATCTCTATCTAGATTAAGAGGATGGTTTATGAGACAAAAAAGAGACTCGACAGTCGCCGGCTGGGTGATGCTTGCGCCCTTTCTGATTTTTTTTATCGTCATTGCGATAATTCCAATCATCTTCGCTGTCCTTGAATCTCTGCGCCCCACAATTCAAAATGAGGCTGGCGGTCTGAGAAACTACCTGAATGTTGTGCAGGACTATCGTTTTTTCGCAGCAGCGAAGAATACATTCTTTTACCTTCTGATTGCAGCCCCTTTAATCACCGTGGTCGTTTTAGGGCTAGCGTTGTTACTTGATTCCTATCGCGCAAAGTGGCATCAGTATGTACGCCTTGCCTATCTTATCCCAGGGTGTTATGTCGGCGCTGCCGGTGTGCTTGTCTGGTACGGAGCACTCGAGCCAATCATTGGTCCATTTCGATCAATTCTCAACTTCTTTGGCATCGAAAGTATGGGACAAATATTTCTACCAAACAATTTAGTATTTATATTTGCGATGATGGCGCTGGTCTCAAATGCTGGTGGTTGGATTGTTGTTCAATTTGGTGGCTTGCAGGAAATTTCAGATGAAGTGATCGAAGCAGCGAAGATTGATGGTTGTTCCAATTTTCAGCTTGCGACAAAAATCAAGCTACCTCTGATTAAAAAGAATGTGGTCTATATGGTGGTTCTGGTTATTGCAGCTTCGGTGCAGATATTTGCCGAGCCTTATATCGTCACTAGCGCTATCTTCAGAGGTATCGCAGTGGATTGGTCATTAAATCAACTGAGTTACTCATTAGCCTTTACCGAGGGGGATTTTGCCTCTGCCTCTGCCGTCTCCATAATCCTGTTAATTTCCTGTCTCATTCCAGCGCTAATTTTAATTTTCAAAACGAAGTTCTTTGAGAGCGGAGATGAGTCCAAATGAGCCGTACATCCGTTGCACCTAAGGCAGTCGTGAAGGCCAGTAAGAAGAAGAGAACAACTGTTGGCGCTATCTCATCCAACGCGCTCTTAATTTTTATTGCTATCGTCCTATTGATTCCCGCTCTATGGATGACGATTGCTCCGAGTAAAGATCGAGCCGAACTGGTGACAATGTCGCCTCTGGGCTTTGGTACTTTTGAAAGCTACATCACACGTTGGCAGAATCTCTTGCTCTACGACGAAGGTGCCATGCTTCGTTGGATTGAAAATAGTATTTGGTACACATCGGCGACGGTCATTCTGAGTACGACAATGGCACTACTCGGAGGATTTGCGCTAGCGGCAATTAACATTAAATTTAAGCGGCAGATCTTGATTCTCATCATGATCGCCATGATTATTCCAACAATTTCACTCGTCATGCCAACCTTTGTGTGGCTGAATGTATTGGGATTAACAGATACAGAGCTTGGTCTGATCTTAGCGAGCTCGCTCTATCCCTTCGGCGTCTACCTCTCCTATATTCACTTCTCTACAGTCATTCCAAGAGAGCTTTATGAGGCAGCGAAGATCGATGGTTGTGGCTACTTTAAAATTTTCCGCAAGATTGCCATCCCAATTTCAAAGAGCTTGGTCGGCATCCTTGCCTTCTTCTCCTTTGTAGCTTCGTGGAATAACTTCTTCTTGCCACAGGTGCTCATCCTCTCAGGGGAAAAGCATCCTCTCTCATCTGGATTGACTCTGCTCTTTACCAATACACCAGCATTTAGCGGTAACTCATCTGCTATTTTGCCGATCGAGCGCTCTGAGATTGCTCTATCGGCAATCATTATGGTTATCCCGATCGCCGTGCTCTTTATCGTCTCGCAGAAATTCTTAAGTCGCGGAATGCTTGCAGGGTCGGTCAAGAGCTAATTTCTTCTAGGTTAATTAGAGTTTTATTAAAGGGTGATAGTGAATAAGCACCACGAGCTACGAAAGATAGCGCGCACAGATCTTTCGGTGACTGCTCTTGGTCTTGGAACCGCACCGCTCGGTGGCCTCTACACAGCCGTAGAAGAATCTGCCGCCCTTGCTGTGATCGATGAAGCCATTGCCCAGGGAATCAAGTATTTTGATACAGCACCGCTCTATGGAAATGGTTTAGCTGAATCTCGATTGGGTAAAGGCCTTGGTACTGCGCGGGCAAAGGTAGTGACGATCTCGACAAAGGTGGGGCGTTTACTCATTAAAGATGGCCAAGGAAATCTAAGCCAGACAACTTTTGATTACACCGCCCAAGGAATGCGTCAGGCTATGGCAGAGAGCCTGGATCGCTTGCAACTTCCCAAGGTAGATATTGCCTATATCCACGACCCTGATGATTTCCCAGATCAAGCGATCAAGCAGGCTTATCCAGAACTCGCCAAGATGCGCGATGAAGGAATTGTTTCGGCTATCGGTGTTGGTATCAATCAGAATGAGTTGGCCATCAGGTTTGTAAAAGAAACTGATCTCAACGTCGTTTTGATTGCTGGACGCTATACATTGTTAGACCAAAGCGCGGACACCGAATTACTTCCACTGGCAAAGAAGAAGAATGTCTCGATTGTCATCGGGGGAGTCTTCAACTCTGGAATTCTTGCAAACCCAGTCGTTGGCGCAACCTATAACTATGCAGAGGCTCCAATCGAGTTAATCGAGAGAGCGGTAGCGATCAGAGAGATGCTCAAGGAATGGAATATCCCACTGACCGCAGCGGCTATTCAATTCCCGATGCGCCATGCAGCTGTCACATCGGTATTAACTGGTGCGCGATCTGTATCTGAATTGACGGCAAATATCCGAGATTTCAATGTAGAAATTCCGGAAGAGTGTTGGAAAGCTCTAGCAAACTTCTAATTCATATTGTTCTTTGCGCGCCACTCTTCTAGTTCAGCCAAGCCTTCTTCACTCAATGGGTAGTAACGACGAAGTGCGCCGCCTTCAGCGAGCTTCATGCGGCTAAAGACTTCGTTTCCTTCATAACGCTCAGCGACCTCAAGAATGATCTCAGCTACGTT
>CANLHC010000043.1 GCA_947490625.1 Candidatus Nanopelagicaceae bacterium | reverse complement strand
TTGTGTTTACCGAGGACCTCTTCAATGATTTCGGTCATGCGTAACATCGTTGATACTTCGATGCCTTTGAGGGTACTTACGATCGTGCAATCGGCTGAAAAGCGCGGCTTCCACTCATTGAGCGTTACTCGCAATTGTGTGGATGGAATCGCTAGGACATACACATCACTGAAGGCAAAAGCTTCATCAAGATTTGTGGTCGCTCGAAGCTGAGTCGGAAGATTTTGTCCTACGAGGTAGCGCTGGTTTGTATGAAGAGAGTTAATCTCGTTAATAGTCTCAGCGTTACGTCCCCAGAGCAGAACGTCATTTGCGCCATCGCAGAGAACTTGCGCGAGGGTTGAACCCCATGCTCCTGCTCCAAAGACGGTGACCTTACTCATTGCTTCTTCTCACCTTTTCTAAAATTGCCCGTGCGTGGCAGTTCGGAGGTATGAGGGTCAAAGATAGCCTTAGGTCGTACTTGACCGCGAATCTCTTCGAGTAATTCGGTAATTGCGCCCATAATCTTCGCTGTGGCCTCTGCCATAGCAACCGGGTCCTCTTCCTTGCCATACCAAGGCGAGAGATCAACTGGCTCACCGACTCGATATCGAACTGTCGTGCGTGGAAAAATTCTAATTTTTTTACTATACGGAGGAATGACGCGTTGCGTCCCCCACTGTGCAGCGGGATAGACAGGTGCCTTTGAGATCACCGCTAACCGCGCGACGCCAGTCTTTGCAGTCATCGGCCAATACTCTTGATCGCGCGTGAGTGTGCCTTCTGGATAGACAGCAATGAGATGACCCATCCCAAGTAATTGCAAAGCATAGGTAAGGGCAACACTGGCCTCTTTACTTTCACGATCTACAGGTATTTGTTCTGCCGCAAGAAGAATTCTGCCGATGATAGGGGCTCTAAATACTTCAATCTTTCCCAAGAAACGCGGAGCACGTCCATTGGAGAATAAAAAGAAGGCAAAAGCTAATGCATCCATATATGAGACATGGTTGGAGGCGACGATCACAGGGCCACTCTTTGGAATCTTCACGCCTTCGCGATAGTCGTACTTTGCGATCAGTCTCATGATCGGAATCAAGATCGATGCACAGAAGCGAAAGGTGGGATTAATCCCGAGCGGATATCCGTGAGGAGGGTTGAGTCGAATCTTTAAAGGTTTCTTCTGTGAGGAGCCAGATTTCGACATGTCACAATTCTAAGTCTGTTGCAGGAGTAATAGATGCTCCTTCAACAATAAAAGTAGAAAAAATAAGGCCCACGCGTGTTGCGTGGGCCTTATTTATGAAGAGAATTACTTCTTCTTACGTACGACCTTCTTAGCAGCTCTCTTAGTTGCTGCCTTCTTAGCAACCTTCTTCTTGGCGGCCTTCTTAGGTGCTGCCTTCTTCTTGGCGGCCTTCTTAGGTGCTGCCTTCTTAGCTGCAGGCTTAGCTACAACCTTTGGCTCTGGCTTTGGAGCTGGAGCAAGCTTACGATCTCCAGCAACAACTTCCTTAAGAGCCTTTGCAGGCAAGAAGCGTGCCTTCTTTGATGCCTTGATCTTGATTGTTTCGCCGGTGAATGGGTTACGTCCCATGCGAGCCTTGCGATCAACCTTCTTGAACTTACCGAAATCGTTGATCATGACATCTTCTCCACGCGCCATTGTGCGAGTGATTGTGTCAAATACGATATCTACAGCGTGAGCTGCTTCCCTCTTGCTGTCGTTGAAGTGTGGGGCCAACGCGGCAATGAATTGGGCTTTATTCATCAAAATCCCCTTAGTTTTACGCTTAAAAATTAAGCCTTTGCTTAACCTGTGTAAAACTTAAACTAGGTTATGGGGTGATGCCGTTATTCACGTGGGCGTGTCGCAATTTAATATTTCAATGAAATAGCACTTTTTATGCGTAAAAAACTCTCATTCTAAGATTGAGAGTTTTTCACTTTTACATCACCCTGACGCGAAAAGTCATATTTCACGCTCGTTATTTGCTGACGTTAGCGAATAGGTAATGTAGCTGGCTTGTACGAACGGCGTTTGTCTTCAAAAGTATCGATGAAATCAGTCTGTTTCAGGGTTAATCCGATGTCATCTAGGCCCTCCATCAAACGCCATCGGGTGTAATCATCAATGGTGAATGGGAGAGAGACTGCGTTATAGCTAACAGTTCGAGTATCAAGATCGACCGTAATCGCAGTTGCAGGGTCGGCCTCAATCGCTGCCCACATTGCCTCAACATCTGCCTCAGCCACGATGACAGTCAATAGGCCACCTTTGAGTGAGTTCCCACGGAAAATATCGGCAAAGCGGGATGAGATGACAGCTTTGAATCCGTAATTCTGAAGGGCCCAGACGGCATGCTCGCGCGATGAGCCGGTTCCAAAGTCGGCACCGGCGACAAGTACTGTTCCATTTTTGTATTCAGCCTTATTCAGAACAAAGTCAGGATCATTGCGCCAAGCAGCAAAAAGACCGTCTTCAAAACCGCTACGAGTGACGCGTTTGAGATAGACAGCAGGAATGATCTGATCGGTATCAACATTGCTACGGCGAAGTGGAACACCTGTGCCTGTGTGCTTAATGAATTTTTCCATTGTTGACTCCCCTTACAGATCAGCCGGTGATGAAAGTTTTCCGCGGAGCGCCGTCGCTGCAGCAACTACTGGGCTTACGAGGTGTGTGCGACCACCTTTTCCTTGGCGACCTTCAAAGTTTCGGTTCGAGGTGGAGGCAGAGCGCTCACCTGATGCAAGTTGGTCGGGGTTCATTCCAAGACACATCGAGCATCCAGCATTACGCCACTCAGCACCAGCATCAATAAATACTTTATCTAAACCCTCTGCCTCAGCTTCGAGGCGCACGCGAGCAGATCCAGGAACGACCAACATGCGCAAGGTAGATGCAATCTTCTTTCCCTTAACAATCTCAGCCGCGCTACGAAGATCTTCAATACGTCCGTTGGTGCATGAACCCAAGAAAACAGTGTCAATGGCTATCTCTTTCAGGGGGGTGCCAGCGGTGAGCCCCATATATTCGAGTGCGCGCTCAGCTGATGCGCGCGTAGCTGGGTCTGCATAATCTGCTGGGTGAGGAACCTTTGCATTGAGCGGTAGACCTTGTCCTGGGTTAGTTCCCCATGTAACAAATGGTTCTAACTCGTCTGCGTTGAGATCAATTTCAATATCAAATTTCGCGTCAGAATCGGTATACAAGCTCTTCCAGTATGCAACAGCTTCATCCCAATTCTCTGGTGCATGTGGCTTGCCTTTTATGTAAGCAATTGTTGTCTCATCCGGTGCGATCAATCCAGCACGTGCGCCAGCTTCAATCGACATATTGCAGACGGTCATGCGACTCTCCATCGACAGTGCGCGAATTGCGCTACCGCGGTACTCGATGATGTAGCCCTGTCCCCCGCCGGTTCCTATCTTGGCAATAATGGCAAGGATGATGTCTTTTGATGTGACACCTGGTTTGAGGGTTCCTTCAACGTTAATAGCCATTGTTTTTGGACGTGTGGAAGGAAGAGTTTGCGTTGCAAGTACATGCTCCACCTCTGATGTTCCGATGCCGAATGCAATTGCGCCAAATGCGCCATGAGTTGCAGTGTGTGAATCTCCGCAGACGATGGTCATACCTGGCTGAGTGATTCCTAATTGTGGCCCGACAACATGCACGATGCCTTGTTCAATATCACCCAACGAGTGAAGACGAATACCGAACTCTTTACAATTGGCGCGAAGAGTATCTACTTGAAGCTTGGATACCGGATCAGCAATCGGTTTTAAAATATCTAGGGTCGGCACATTGTGATCTTCTGTAGCGATAGTTAAATCAGGGCGCCGAACAGTACGACCAGCAAGACGCAACCCATCAAATGCTTGCGGACTCGTTACTTCATGAATGAGGTGTAGATCGATATAGAGAAGATCTGGCTCACCATCAGCCTGGCGAACAACGTGTTCGGCCCATATCTTCTCTGCAAGTGTCTTACCCATCACAACCCCTTTTTCTATCAAACTTTGCATCTCACTAGGTGGGATGTTAATATCACCTGGTGGATAGAAAGAATAGCGGAGTCGGCGTACTAGATAAAGCGGTAGCGATTTTAGGCACCCTCGAATCTGGACCGCACTCCCTCGCAGAGCTTGTGGCAGCAACGGGAATTGCCCGTCCTACCGCTCATCGTCTTGCAGTAGCACTGGAATTTCATCGCCTGGTAACTCGCGATCTATCCGGCCGCTTTGTCTTAGGACAACGCTCTGGTGAATTGGCAGGGGCAGCTGGTGAAGATCGACTTCTTGCCGCTGCCGCACCGGCACTTGCCGCTCTACGCGATGCCACGGGTGAATCCGCACAGCTCTATCGCCGTCAAGGAGATATTCGAATCTGTGTTGCTGTTGCAGAACGTCTCTCTGGTCTACGCGATTCTGTTCCGGTCGGTGCATCGTTAACGATGGCGGCAGGATCAGCCGCCCAGATTTTGCTTGCTTGGGAAGATTCGGAAAAAATTCACCGCGGTGTTAAAAACGCGAGATTTACCGCCGCACACTTAGCGGCAGATCGTCGTCGTGGTTGGGCGCAATCTGTTGGCGAACGCGAAGCAGGTGTTGCATCTGTCTCTGCTCCGGTACGCGGCCCTAATGGAAAAGTCATTGCCGCTGTCTCGATTAGTGGTCCTATTGAAAGATTAGGTCGCCAACCAGGGCGATTACACGCAGCATCAGTTGTTGCAACTGCTACTCGCCTCAGCGAGCATTTAGCTAAGTCTTAACGATCGAGTAGATCGAGCTCACGCAAGACTCGGCCAATTATTGAGAAGTTAAAGCCTTTGCGTTGTAAGAGCGATTGAATCCTACGGATCTGAACATCTGGCTCAAGACGCGACATGGTGTTGTACTTTTTGAATCCTAGATCAAAGGCTGCGCGATATTCAGATTCATCATCGATCTGATCTAACGCTTCATCAATCTGCTCTTGGGTAACGCCCTTCTGGCGAAGCTCAGTGGCAATAATTCGCTTTGAGATCTTCTTATGGCCATGGCGAGACGTTGCCCACGCGATAGCAAATTCACCATCGTTGATTAACCCTGATTCAGTGAGTCTGAAGATGACTGCGGCGGCAACATCATCTTCTATCCCACGAGTTTTCAAGTGAGCGAGAAGCTCACCCTTACTTTTCGCTCTGGTCACAAGGGCATTGAGTGCAATTGTGTGAGCTACTTCGTAAGGGTCGAGCCCCTCACTACCTGATTTCGATTCTCGTGGAACCTTTGCGTAATGGAGAGAAATTAGAACTCAACCTCTGCTGCTGCTTCATCGATTTCAGCGATCATCTCTGCATCAACTTCTACAGGGACAAATGAGGCGCGGATCCGTGACTCAATATCATTTGCTAGATCTGGGTTATCAACGAGGAATGCGCGAGCATTCTCTTTGCCCTGACCGAGCTGATCGCTCTCGTATGTATACCAAGCACCAGACTTCTTGACGATACCAAGGTCTACACCCATATCAATAAGAGATCCTTCGCGAGAGATTCCAACACCGTAGATGATGTCAAACTCGGCCTGCTTAAAGGGTGGAGCCATCTTATTCTTGACAACTTTTACGCGGGTACGGTTACCCACTGACTCTGTTCCATCTTTAAGAGTTTCGATACGACGGATATCAAGGCGAACGGATGCGTAGAACTTCAGCGCCTTTCCACCTGTTGTTGTCTCAGGTGAGCCGAAGAAGACACCGATCTTGTCGCGCAGCTGGTTGATAAAGATCGCTGTTGTCTTTGATTGGTGGAGCGCACCGGTAATTTTACGTAGAGCTTGTGACATCAGACGAGCTTGGAGACCCATATGTGAATCGCCCATCTCGCCTTCAATTTCAGCGCGTGGAACAAGGGCTGCAACAGAGTCAACAACAACGAGATCGAGAGCACCTGAACGGACCAACATATCCATAATCTCAAGTGCTTGTTCACCTGTATCTGGTTGTGAAACAAGGAGAGCATCGATATCAACACCGAGCTTCTTTGCATACTCTGCATCAAATGCGTGCTCTGCATCGATAAAGGCGCAGATTCCGCCGAGCTTCTGTGCGCTTGCGATTGCATGCAAGGTAAGAGTTGTCTTACCTGAAGATTCTGGTCCGTAGATCTCTACGATTCGACCACGTGGAAGTCCACCGATACCGAGTGCGATATCAAGTGCGACAGATCCTGTTGGAATTACTTCAATGACTTGTGCCTGCTTATCAGACATCTTGATAACCGAACCCTTACCAAATTGACGTTCGATCTGGGCGAGGGCGCTATCGAGGGCTTTCTGACGATCAGATGTTGCGCGATCGGATGGTGCATCTGGCTTTGCTTCTTTTGCTGCCACTTTCACTCCTTAGGTAGAACGTCTGGCCTTTGCCATCCGTTGGGTACGGCCCAGAAGGTACGGAGACCCACCGACGGACCACAGCATCTGGGGAAGAGCTGTGGGCGGAAGATGGAACCGCTCTGGTTGAACAGGTGTAAGGGTATCCGAACACCTGTTCGAAAACTAGCACCGCCCACTGACATCACAGGCGGCGTGTCGCAGATTCACCCCTTGCCACGCCTCGAGCAGGCCAGAATGAGGTCATGTTGATCCTGCTCCCGCCTTCTGAGGGCAAGAGAGAGACGCCCACGGGCCCGATGCCAGCGATTGCGGTCTATAGCGGGGTTCTCTACAAAGCGTTGGATTACCCCAGCCTTTCAGCGAGCGCCAAGCTTCGCTGCGAAAAGTCAGTTGTCATCATCTCGGCGAAATATGGCGCACTCGCGCCCGGCGATCGCATCGAAAGCTATAAAGAGAAGATCAATAACAGTGCCATGCGCCCGATCGTTGAAAAAAAGTTAGCGTCGTATAAGAAAAATCTCATTATCGATTGCAGATCATCGACCTATCAGGGTGTGTGGGCTGCTCCGCTCGAAAACACAGTTGCGATACGAGTCTCCACTGTCGTTGATGGAGTCCGCACCGTGATCACACATATGTCGAAGAAAACTCGTGGAGAAGTCGCCCGGATGCT
>CANLHC010000042.1 GCA_947490625.1 Candidatus Nanopelagicaceae bacterium | reverse complement strand
ACATGTCATCAACTAAAGTTGCCAAAAAGATTGACGATACCGAACTCGATTATTCGCTCAATGATCTCTTGCTGCGTGGAAGAGTTTCTGCGCCAGCGATCGAGAAAGAGCTCCCTAGCGGAGATAAAGTAGTTGAGTTCCGACTTATTGTTTCCCGGGCAGAACGCGGTGGTGTAGATACACTCGATGTTGCGGCGTGGAGTTCAAAGATGCGCCGTAGCGCATTAACCCTCAAGGAGGGCGAGTGGGTGGAGATCACGGGAGCGATCCATCGTCGTTTTTGGTCAGGGCCGGCCGGAGTTGCAAGTCGCTGGCAAGTTGAGGCCGCCGAGATCTCACGATTGTAGATACTCTAGGGGAGTAGGTAGTGGCGATTGCTACTTCCCTTTGGCACTTACCTGGAAGGGTATTTAATGACAACGGATCTATTCACATCCCTCAAGACCTATCTCACCAAGCTCTCTGATGGTGAGAAAAGTCCGCAAGAGGTTGCTGCTGCCATAAATACATGGGCGCGCGAGAGCGCTGATTCTTTAAAGGCGAAGATCCATGATGAGGTAGAGGCGACCGTTCTCAAAATGGGTTTTGTAAAGCGAGAGGAATTCGACCGCCTCGTCGCTCGTGTTGATGCAATCGCACCGGCAAAGAAGTCTGCACTGGCAAAGAAGTCTGCACCGGCAAAGAAGTCTGCACCGGCAAAGAAGAAGGCGGCTAAGAAATGAGTGATTTTCAAGAAGAGGGCACAGAGATCGTTGGTGGTGAACTCACCCTTGTCGAAGAAGTCAAAGCAGAGCTTGCACATATCGATTCGAGTGATCTGAGTGAGCACTCAGCACGATTTGAAGCGCTTCACGGAAAATTGCAAGAAGCACTTTCAAGTATCGATGGTCTCTAACTCCAGATACAGGCCACAGTAGAAGTAAAGAGAGAGATCAACCAATGAAGACCCGACTTGATGCAGAGCTAGTTCGTCGTGAACTTGCGCGCTCTCGCGAACAAGCGGCAGATCTCATTGAATCTCGATCAGTGCTAGTTAATGGAATTCCTGCAACAAAGCCGGCAACTCAGGTCGATGCCCAAACATCTATTGTGCTTGCGGGTAAACGTGATGACTTTGTCTCCCGCGGAGGGCATAAATTGGCCGGAGCGCTAGATGTCTTCACCGAAGTCGTTATTGATGGAAAAGTCTGTCTTGATGCCGGTGCATCCACTGGTGGTTTTACCGATGTTCTTTTGCGAAGAGGCGCGCGAAAAGTTATCGCCGTTGATGTTGGCTACGGTCAATTAGCGTGGGAGCTACGCAGTAACGAGAAGGTTGTGATTCTAGATCGCACCAATATTCGTCATCTCACCGGCGAAATGGTCGGTGATGACGTTGATATCGTTGTTGCAGATCTCTCCTTTATCTCCCTCTCACTCGTACTTCCGGCTCTGGCAGCTGTTTCGAAATCTTCTGCGGATTTTCTCCTTATGGTCAAACCTCAATTTGAAGTGGGTAGAGAGCGTCTTGGTGCAGGTGGCGTAGTTCGTGATCCTGCCCTTAGGCGTAGTGCAGTCTTAGATGTTGCACAATCTGCATACGATGTCGGACTTGGCACAATGGGAATAGCGGCGAGTCCATTGCCGGGCCCGGCAGGTAATGTTGAATACTTCCTATGGTTAAGACGAGGCGCACCGGCAATCAGTGAAGCCGAACTTGATATCGCAATTGAGAAGGGACCTGCCTAATGAGTTCTCGTAGCGCGATACTTGTTATCAATGCCACTCGTGATGAAGCGGTGAAGGCAGCAACGACATTGACATCGTTGCTTAACGCTGCAGATTTTCTATGCTCTACCGCCTCTGATGTCACTATCAATGGACTGCAAAAGGTAGCGATGGAAGATCTTCCTGAAGCCGAAATAGTTATTGTTTTAGGTGGAGATGGAACAATCTTGCGTGGAGCTGAGATCTCAAGTCCTCGTGGAATTCCATTGCTCGGCGTTAATCTTGGCCACGTAGGGTTTATGGCAGAGGTTGAAAAACTATCTTTCGATGCTGTTGCTGCAAGTGTTATTGCTAAGAGCTACACCATTGATCCTCGAATGCTTCTAAGCTATTCAGTGGATAGAAAAGGTAGCGAGATCACTTCGGGTTGGGCTCTCAACGAAGTCACCATCGCTCGAGCTGAGAGCACTATGGTCGAGTTACTTGTCCAGGTAGATCATCGTCCTCTTTCGCGTTGGGGTTGTGATGGTCTGATTGCAGCCACACCAACAGGATCAACGGCATATGCATTCTCGGCCGGCGGCCCTATTTTGTGGCCAAATCTTGATGCGGTAGTACTTCTTCCTATCAGTGCACATGCCCTCTTTGCTCGACCTATGGTGATTTCGCCACAATCTGAAATTGTCGTTGAAATAGAATCTGCAAAAGCAACTCTCTCTGCTGATGCGCTGAGAGAGTTCAGTCTTGCCGAGGGCGATCGAGTGCATATCACCGGTGGCGCAACTGATGTATTGCTCGCACACGTGAAGCAGACACTCTTTACAGATCGTCTCGTGGCAAAGTTTAAGTTGCCAGTTGAAGGATGGCGTGGTGAGTGAACGCTCCTATCTAGAAGAGATCTCAATCCGAAACTTAGGGATCATCGATTCGAGCTCACTCGAACTCAGTAAAGGACTTAATGTCCTGACCGGCGAAACCGGTGCTGGAAAGACAATGATCCTTACCGCACTCTCTCTATTACTAGGTTCGAAATCAGATAGCGCGCTGGTCCGCCATGGGAGTGAGCGACTCGTTGCATCGGCAACTTTCTCGATTCCCGAATCTCTGAGAGCGACGATAGAAGATCGTGGCGGGTTTATTGAAGATGGTTCAATTATTCTTTCTCGTACAGTTAATAACGATGGAAAGAGCAAGGCGACTGCATCTGGAACGACGGTTACTGCTTCAGCGCTGAGTGAGATTACAGAGCCACTGATTGCAATCCACGGCCAATCTGCCAATACGCATATCGTAAAGAGCACCAGACAGCGAGAGCTTTTAGATTTATTTGCTGGTGCACCGTTGCATCACAAGCTCACCACGTACTTAGAGATTTTCCAGCAATACAACGATCTGAAAGCAAAGTTGAAGTCACTGCTGAGCCACGCATCTGAACGAGATAGCCAGATTACTTCTCTAGAAGCGCTCACTCAACAATGGTCATCGCTCAAACCAGTTCGAGATGAGTACGCAGCGATTGAGGATGAGATTCGAAAACTGGCCAGCGTTGAAGATTTGCGTGTTGCAGCCGCTGGTGCCTTCCAAGCACTCGGTGATGAAGACGCGGGCGCGCTTACCGTTCTAGGAACCGTACGAAAATTCCTAGAGAACGCTAAGGGGAAAGACCCCGCTCTCGATGAAATTTCATCATCGATCGCCGAGAGCTTCTTCCTGGTTGATGACGCGCATGGCTCACTTGCTTCTTATCTTGCTAGCCTTGAAGCAGATCCAAAGCGCCTTGATTTTCTCAATGAACGCAAGGCCTCTATCGCTAGCTTTGTGAAGAAATGGGGAGGCACTGGATCAGTAGATGAAGAGATGGCGCTGATAGCTATTCGTGTAAAAAATGCCAAGGAGACCATTGCCGATCTTTCAGGTGGCCAGGAACGGATCTCGGCGATCGAGAAAGAACTTTCTGAGATTAAGGCGAATCTTCTTGTTGCAGCCCAGGCAGTTAGTAGCGAGCGAGTAAAGGCAGCGAAGAGTCTCAGCGCACTCGTGACAAAGGAAATTTCGGCGCTATCAATGCCTCACACAATTTTTCATGCAGATGTTCTCACAGTTAATTACGGCGGAGCGCTCAAAGAAAGTGATTTCACGACAACTGGGTGTGATGAGGTGTCGATGTCGATACAAGGTCATCGCGATGCTCCTAAAGTTGGTTTGGGTAAAGGTGCATCTGGCGGTGAAATGTCTCGCATCATGCTCGCTCTAGAAGTTGTCATTGCCGCATCAGCGCCTGTAGGTACTTATATTTTCGACGAGGTCGATGCTGGAGTTGGTGGAAAGGCAGCAATCGAAGTAGGTCGCAGATTGCACGCTCTTTCACAACATGCACAGGTCATTGTGGTGACACATTTACCGCAGGTAGCCGCGTGGGCCGATCGCCATTTTGTTGTTGCTAAAGATAGTGATGGTCAGATTGTCGCCTCGGGCGTCACTGAACTCACTGATCAAGGCCGGGTGGGTGAGATCGCGCGCATGCTGGCAGGTCTTGATGAATCGCTCAGCGCTCAAGAACACGCGAGCGAGCTCCTAGCCTTACGTAATCAGTAGCTTTTTACTGATAGGTTTGTCTTCCATGGGCCAAGTGCATGTAACTAAGCATATTTTCGTCACTGGGGGAGTCGCCTCAAGTTTAGGCAAAGGACTCACAGCATCTAGCCTCGGAAGACTCCTGGTTTCGCGTGGAATCCGGGTAACAATGCAGAAACTGGATCCCTATCTCAACGTTGATCCAGGAACGATGAACCCTTTCCAGCACGGTGAAGTCTTTGTTACCGATGATGGCTCTGAGACAGATTTAGATATCGGCCATTATGAACGTTTTCTCGATCGCAATCTTCATGGTTCGGCAAATGTCACCACAGGTCAGGTGTATTCGCGCGTCATTGCTCGTGAAAGACGCGGTGAATATTTAGGCGAAACCGTTCAAGTTATTCCTCACATCACCAATGAGATTAAAGAGCGAATTCGTGCGATGGCGGCACCGGATATTGATGTTGTCATTACAGAAATCGGCGGAACTGTTGGAGATATTGAGTCACAACCATTTCTAGAGGCAGCACGTCAATTACGTCAAGAAGTGGGTCGCGACAACGTTTTCTATCTTCATATCTCATTGGTTCCTTATATTGGACCTTCTGGGGAGTTAAAGACAAAGCCAACTCAGCACAGCGTTGCAGCTCTTCGCAGTATTGGTATTGCACCCGATGCTGTAGTTCTCCGATCCGATCGGCCTATTCCAGATTCAATCAAAAAGAAGATCTCACTGATGTGTGACGTCGATGTCGAGGCGGTTGTCGCAGCGGTGGATGCACCGAGTATCTACGATATTCCTAAAGTTTTATTTAGCGAAGGCTTAGATAAGTACGTTGTGGATCGTCTGAGCTTGGGTGGTCATGACGTCGTATGGGGAGAATGGGATGAGCTTCTAGTTAAAGTTCATCAGCCAAAGCACCACGTTAAAGTTGCCCTGGTCGGAAAATACATTGATCTTCCTGATGCATATCTCTCGGTATCTGAAGCGCTACGAGCAGGCGGCTTTGCAAATAATGCAAAGATTGAATTGGTATGGGTTCCGAGTGATCAGTGTGCAACTCCAGCAGGAGCAGAAGCTGCCCTTTCAGAGGTTGATGCCATTTGTGTTCCTGGTGGATTTGGAATACGCGGCATTGATGGAAAACTTGGAGCACTCAAATACGCCCGCGAAAAGAAGATTCCAACGTTAGGTTTGTGTCTTGGTTTGCAATGTATGGTGATCGAGGCGGCTCGAAATCTAGCTGGAATTAAAGATGCCAATTCTGCCGAGTTTGATCCGGAGAACGGAACGCACGTGATCGCGACAATGGCTGGACAAGAAGATGTGATTGCAGGAGATGCGGATATGGGCGGAACAATGCGCCTTGGTCTTTATCAGGCAGAACTCTTGCCTGGATCAATAGTGTCGCAGGTGTACAACGCATCATCTATCTCTGAGCGACATCGTCATCGTTATGAAGTCAACAATGAATATCGCAAGGCGATTTCAGATGCTGGGTTGATCTTTTCGGGACTCAATACTGAGTTAGATCTTGTGGAGTTTGTGGAATTGCCGAAGGCAGTGCATCCATATTATGTAGGGACACAAGCCCATCCTGAGTTGAGGTCACGGCCAACAAGGCCGCATCCTCTGTTTATCGGATTAATCCAGGCCGCAATTGAATCACGAGGGTAGAGACGCACGTTCGTCATTTATAGATCATTTGCGCGTCGAACGCGGGCTTTCCGAGAATACGATTTCTTCCTACTCGCGAGATCTTTCCTACTTTCTCACTTTTCTAGAACGCGAAGATGTTGGTTTGGAGAACGTAACCGCTCAAACGTTGATTGACTTTGAGGTATCGCTACGCGATCGGTCTCTGGCAATTTCTAGTATCAATCGCACTAATTCGACAGTGAAATCTTTTCTCATCTATTGTGCTAGAGAGCTCTCTCTTAACCTTCCAACAGGGGAGATTACTTCTCACCGTATCGCTAGGAAGCTACCCAAGGCGCTGTCGATTGATGAGATCACGCAGCTGATCAGTAGCTCAGGTTCATTAAGTAGCGCACATTCGTTGCGAGATATTGCACTTGTAGAACTCCTGTACTCAACTGGTGGTCGAGTCTCCGAAATCATTGGAGTAAACCTGAGCGATCTTGCGAAGATCACCAATGATGATGAGACTATCCAAACAATCAAGCTTCGCGGAAAGGGTTCTAAGGAGAGAATCGTCCCGATCGGAAGCTTTGCACTGCACGCACTCGATAATTATCTAGTGAGGTTGCGTCCATCTTTAGCCACACACGCGCACCGTGACGATGGCGCTCTCTTCTTGAATTCGAGAGGCGGAAGAATCTCAAGACAGAGTGCCTGGACGATAGTCAGTGAAGCAGCGAAGGCGTGTGGACTCGAAAGTAAGGTGAGCCCCCATGCGCTACGACATTCATATGCGACACATCTACTCGATGGTGGTGCCGACATTCGTGTAGTCCAGGAGCTACTTGGCCACTCTTCGGTGACGACAACTCAGATTTACACACTTGTCACTATAGATCGATTGCGTCAGAGCTATGCCAGCGCGCATCCGAGAGCGCAATAAGAATTAGATTCCGCGAAGACGTCGCGCAAGAATACTTTGATCACCCTTTTGTTCAAGATCAGCAATTATTACCGCGATCGATTCGCGAACAATACGACCGCGGTCAACGGCAAGACCGAGATCTCCTCTGAGTGAAAGACGTGCCTGATCTAAATCGAAGAGCTCATCTGGTGAAAGATAAACGGTTATCTTTTCATCATGACGTTCACGTCCTGAAGGAGATTTATCAACGCTAACAACGCGGCG
>CANLHC010000041.1 GCA_947490625.1 Candidatus Nanopelagicaceae bacterium | reverse complement strand
CAAAATCCCGGAAGTAAGAACCATCGAAGTTCGGTAATCCCGCGACGTTCCATTAAGACGAGAAAGTATCCGGCAAGTGCAACGCCGATGAGATTTGCATTAAGTGTTGCCGCTGCAGTGTCAGGTGTGATCAGTGAGATTCCATAACGGAAAAGTGAACCAAGTGCGCCGCCGACTGCGACAAGGAGAACGGCTTTCACCGTCTCCTCATTGCGTTAATCCCCATAAGGAGAGTATTACCCTTCGCGACGACGAATCTTGGAACCTAGCCAGCGCGCTGGATCATATTTAACATCCACAACGCGCTCCTTCATTGGAATGATCGCGTTATCGGTAATACGAATATGCTCTGGGCAAACTTCAGTACAACATTTAGTGATGTTGCACATTCCAAGGCCATGCTCTTCTTGAGCGGTGCGCTTACGGTTCTTCAACATATCAAGTGGGTGCATATCAAGCTCTGCGATACGAATAAAGAAGCGTGGGCCTGCAAATGACTTCTTATTCTCTTCGTGATCTCGGATAACGTGACAGGTATCTTGACAGAGGAAACACTCAATACATTTACGGAATTCTTGGCTGCGCTCAACATCGATCTGCTCCATGCGTGCTTCGCCTGGACCAAGATCTGCTGGGTGCTCGTACGCCGGAATCTCCATCGCCTTCTTGTAGTTAAAGGAGACATCGGCAACAAGATCTTTAATCACAGGGAAGGCGCGAAGTGGCGTCACTGTGATCTCTTCGCCTTCTTCAAATGAACTCATGCGAGTCATGCAGGCAAGACGTGGCTTTCCATTGATCTCCATAGAACAAGAACCACACTTACCGGCCTTACAGTTCCAACGAACTGCGAGATCGCCCATCTGGGTTGCTTGTACGCGATGAATCACATCGAGGACTACTTCGCCTTCATTGGCATCAACTTCAACGTTTTGAAGCGATCCGCTCGTTGAATCACCACGCCAGATCCGAAGATTTACTTTGCGCGCCATTAGTTGGAACCGCCTTTCGCAATTTCTTCTGATGTCATGTATTTCTCCAACTCGTGAACGTCAAAGAGATCGAAGAGTTCCTTTGGTAGCGCTGGGAGTTTCTGCTCACGCACAACAACTTCGCTACCGTTATATGAGGAGATGTGATTGATCTGGCGCCATTTGTCATTCATGCCTGGGAAGTCATCGCGAGTGTGTCCTCCGCGAGATTCTTCACGAGCAATTGCTGACTTTGCAGTGCTCTCGGCGACTAACAACATGTTGTCGAGGTCAAATGCTAAGTGGAATCCAGGGTTGAATTTACGATCTCCGGCAACGCTTACGTTCTGACTGCGCTTGCGGATCTCGGCAATTTTTCCGATTGCATCTTTAAGTTCAGATCCGGTTCGGATAATTCCGACCAGGTTATGTGTCACTTCTTGTAACTCTTGGTGCAATGAGTACGCGTTCTCGCCACCGACGCGAGTAAATGGAGCTTGGATGCGATCGCCGGCAGCCTTTACAGATGCTTCGCTTACAGCAACAGGTGTCGAACCTTTGACGTAAGCAGCGGCACCCATTCCTGCGCGGCGACCGAAGACGAGTAGATCTGAAAGTGAATTTCCACCAAGACGATTCGAACCATGCATTCCGCCAGCGACTTCACCTGCAGCAAAGAGTCCTGGAACGCCAACGGCGGCGGCGGTATCTGGTTCAACTTCAACACCGCCCATCACGTAGTGACAGGTTGGACCAACTTCCATTGCCTCTTTGGTGATATCTACACCAGCAAGTTCGTAGAACTGGTGCCACATAGATGGAAGGCGCTTCTTAATAACGTCAGCAGGGATGCGCTTTGAAACATCGAGGAATACTCCGCCATGTTCTGTACCACGGCCAGCTTTAACTTCAGAGTTAATCGCGCGTGCAACTTCATCGCGCGGAAGAAGCTCTGGTGGGCGGCGGTTGTTATCTTGATCGAGATACCAACGATCAGCCTCTTCTTCATTATCTGCATACTTATCTTTAAATACCTCTGGGATGTACTTGAACATAAATCGTTCGCCGAGAGTATTGGTAAGAACTCCACCTTCTCCACGAACTGATTCAGTAACAAGAATTCCTCGCACAGATGGTGGCCAGACCATTCCTGTTGGATGGAATTGTAAAAATTCCATATCAACAAGGTTGGCGCCGGCCTTAAGAGCTAGCGCATGGCCATCTCCTGTGCCTTCCCATGAATTCGATGTGATCTTAAATGTCTTTCCCACTCCACCAGTTGCAATAACAACAGCGGGTGCCTCAAATAAAACTTCGTTTCCACCTTCGCGCCAGTAGCCGTATGCGCCGGCAACTTTTCCGCTCTCTTTGATGATCTCTGTGATTGTGAGTTCAGCAAAGACGCGAATATTTGCTTCTGCATTTCCATATTCGCGTGCATCTTTTTGTTGTAGCTGGACAATCTTCTGTTGCATGGTGCGGATGAGCTCTAGCCCTGTGCGATCGCCAACGTGAGCTAGACGTGGGTATTCGTGCCCACCAAAGTTACGCTGACTAATCTTTCCCTCTTTGGTGCGATCAAAGAGAGCGCCCCACATCTCAAGTTCGTAGATGCGATCTGGAGATTCTTTTGCGTGGAGTTCAGCCATTCTGTAATGGTTAAGGAATTTTCCGCCGCGCATTGTGTCGCGGAAGTGAACCTGCCAGTTATCTCCACCGTTGACATTACCCATCGATGCAGCCGCGCCACCCTCTGCCATAACGGTGTGAGCCTTACCAAATAATGACTTACAGATAATTGCTACGCGAAGGCCTGCTTCACGTGCTTCTACAGCTGCGCGAAGTCCAGCGCCTCCTGCACCAATAACAAGTACGTCGTACTTGTAGCGTTCTAGTTCAGTCATTTTTGTCATCCTTTAGAAGATCTGAATGTTGGTCCATGCGCCAGAGGCGACTTGGCGGACGTAGATATCGGCAAATGCAACGGCAAAGAGTGAGATCCATGCAAAGAGGGCATGTGAATGATTAAGTCGTGAAATTGTTGTCCACGCCTTATACCGAATTGGATGTTTGGAAAAATGTTTCAATCGTCCGCCGATGGTGTGGCGACATGTGTGACAAGAAAGTGAATACATCCAGAGCATCGCGGTGCTAAAGACCAAGACAAGTGAGCCAACGCTCATATGTCCCCATTCTCCTTCTTTATTTTTAAAGGAGAGAATCGCGTCGTATGTAAGGATGATGTTAAAAATTAGTCCCGCGTAAAAAAACCAACGGTGGGCATTCTGCAAGATAAGTGGCTGACGAGTTTCCCCGGTGTATTTCTTATGTGGTTCGGCAACTGCGCATGCAGGTGGTGACATCCAGAATGCGCGGTAATACGCCTTGCGATAGTAGTAACACGTCATTCGGAAACCAAGAGGGAAGATCAAAATGATGAGTGCTGGGGAAAGTGGAAAATTAAAAATCTGCGCGCTTATCGGATTAAAGCCACCGATGACCGCTTCGGGCACGCATGCTTCAGAAAGACATGGTGAATAAAAAGGTGAGATCAAATGTTCTGCGTAGTAATACTTACCCTCGAATGCGCGAAAGGTTGCATAGATAACAAAGCTGAAAAGAACGCCGAATGTCGCAAGAGGTTGTAACCACCATTTATCTGTTCGAAGCGTGCGCTCTTTAATCTGCGCACGTGACGGAGAGAAGACTCCTGACATTCTTTAATACCCCTTTGCCCGCCTTTGCCACAACTCAGTGACTTTAATAGGGCAAGTGTGCGCCGATTAAGGCAAAGGCGCTAGGTGGTTGACCGTGTGCTGGCTATGAAGTCAGCCACAAAAAAGCAGATAAAAAGAAAACTGGCGGAGGGCGTGGGATTTGAACCCACGAGGCTTTCACCTGCCGGTTTTCAAGACCGGTGCACTCGGCCGCTATGCGAGCCCTCCGTGGGAGAGGCTACATGAAGAACGGCGTATCTAAAAAACCAACGGCGTTTAGGCAGGTAGATCGAGTAGTTTTTCGATGATCTTGGCGACGCCATCTTCTTTGCATGGTTCAGCCACATCTTTTGCAAATCGTTGTGCATCTGCATGACCATCGGCCATTGCATACGAGCGACCACACCATTCAAGCATTGAAAAATCATTTGGGTTATCGCCGAATGACACACATTCATCGGCTGAAATTCCTAACCTGCCAGCCATCAGCGCCAATGTTTCACCCTTTGAAACTCCTTTAGCTGAAATTTCGAGCAGTGAAGCCGTTGCACTGGAGTGTGTGATTGTTACTAGGTCACCAATTTCACGCACTGCTATTTCTAACATTTCATCTGAAGTGAAATCGTTGCCTTGGCAACGAACGAGCATTTTCAAGATCGGAACAGTAAGCACTTCCTCAATCTGGTTGCATCCGTTGTGATCGATACCAGCATCCCAGATTGCAACATATGATTTCTCACGTTTGAAGAAGTTATGTGACTCAATTGCAAATGACACTCCGGGAATTGATCTGCGCAAGCGTTTGATTGTCTCGTGCAGAAGATCATCAGGAATCGCCCACTCTTCAATAGAGTTTCCTGACATTAAGTCATAATGCATCGCGCCATTGCAACAGATTGCATTTCCATATCCGAAGGCATCTTTTATCTCGCCCATCCAACGAGGAGGACGCCCTGTAATAAACCAAATATCAACTCCTAATTCACGGGCGCGTGCAAAAGCTGCAAGTGTCCGTTCGGTAATTGTCCCGTCGTGATGAACAATCGTTCCATCAAGATCAGTAGCAATAAGTTTGGGGCGAGTTTTTCCTAGATTCACACAAGCTCAAATCGTGTCATGCCTAAAAATGGTTGCAGGGCAGCCGGAACATTCACTGTTCCATCAGCATTTTGATGGTTTTCCAAAATCGCAACAATCATGCGGGGAATTGCTACGAGCGTTCCATTAAGGGTAGCAATCGCTTTTGTGCCATCACTATCTTTATATCTAATGTTTAAGCGGCGCCCCTGAAATTCGGTGCAGTTTGATGTGCTTGTTACCTCGCGATACGCATCCTGTGTTGGGATCCATGCCTCAATATCAAACTTACGGTTAGCGCTAGAGCCTAGATCACCTGAAGCGACATCGATCACGCGATATGGAATCTCCATAGCGTTGAGGAAATCCTTCTCCCACTGTAAAAGTCTTTGATGCTCCTGCTTAGCCTCTTCTGGTTTACAGAATGAGAACATTTCAACTTTATCAAATTGATGCACACGAATAATTCCACGCGTATCTTTGCCATAGCTTCCCGCTTCACGGCGAAAACATGAGGAATACCCTGCATATCGCAATGGCAGTTTTGCCCCATCGAGAACTTCATCCATATGAAAGGCCGCCAATGGAACTTCACTGGTGCCTACTAAGTAATAGTCATCTTTCTCTAAGTGATAAACATTTTCAGCAGCTTGTCCAAGAAAGCCAGTGCCTTCCATCGCTGCGGGCTTTACCAAAACAGGTGGAATGACAGGAATAAATCCTGCCTTAGTTGCAGATGAAATTGCATAGTTAACGAGCGCGAATTCCAGCAGCGCTCCAACTCCGGTCAGGTAATACGAACGTGAAATTGCATAGTTAACGAGCGCGAATTCCAGCAGTGCTCCGACTCCGGTCAGGTAATACGAACGTGAACCCGAAACTTTTGCACCGCGTTCTGTATCAATGGCGCCAAGAAGTTTGCCAAGCTCGACGTGATCTTTTGGTGCAAAACCGGCGCTAGAAAAATCACGGGGTGTTCCAACATGCTCGATGACAACGAAATCTTCTTCTCCACCAATAGGAGCTTCTGGATCTAAAATATTTGAAATCACCATCGCATGAGAAAGCGCAGTTGCTTCAAGTTCGGCACGTTTGGCATCGGCTGCCTTTACCTTCTCCGCTAACTCTTTTGAGTTAGCCAATAGCGCTACTTTTTCTTCTCCGCTGGCCGCACCTACAGATTTTGAGAGAACATTCTGTTGCGCTCTTAATTGTTCGAATTCAGTAATGGCAGCACGTTTTGCATCATCGCTGGCAAGGACTTTGTCGACGATAGCTACATCTTCGCCTCGGCCTTTCTGTGATGCACGGACGACATCTGGATTTTCGCGGAGAAACTTAAGGTCAATCATTTTCGCGCCTCTCGTGGATATGAACCCAAGAATCTAATCTCATCACAAATCTCACCAAGCTCGCTCAGGGATGTGGCAACTGGTTCGTCCTGACAATGTCCTTCGACATCAATAATGAAATGGTAGTGGCCGAGTTCGCGACCTGTAGGGCGACTTTGAATAAATGTCAGGTTCACATTGTGATCTGCAAAAACTGTGAGAATTTCAAGAAGCGCACCAGCACGAGCGCCGTCGATAAAGAGCGCAATAGAGGTTCGATCATCACCGGTTGGCTTTGGTATCTCACCCGGTTTTTGAACCAATACAAATCGAGTTACTGCTCCATCGTTATCGCCAATGTTCTCTTCGATGATAGAGAGGCCAAAGTGTTCTGCCGCAGCGCTCGATGCGATCGCAGCATCGAATTCTCCACGCGAAAGTGCTTGTGCTGCCGCTGCAGTTGATGATGTGGAAACCAACTCAGCATGCGGATAGCGCTGAGCAATATATGTACGACATTGCGCCTCTGCATGTGGGTGTGTTGCGATCGTCGAAATCTGCGTTTTACCCGGCAAAGACATCAATGCAAAAGTGACAGGTAGCGTTACTTCTCCGGCAATAACAAGGGGTGCCCCGGTTGCTAGTTCATCTAATGTGCGAGCAACGACGCCTTCCACAGAATTTTCGATCGGGACCAGCGCGTAGTCAGCTTCCCCGGTGCGCACAGCATCAAGGGCTGCAGTCACATTTGCATAAGGAACTCGTGAGTCGTGTGCTGTCGTTATCTTCTTGAGCGCAGCCTCGGTAAATGTCCCCACTGGACCGAGATAGGCGTATGTACTCACTGCCTAAGGATAGCCGAGCGCCGTACTTCGATCTCACCTGCCATTAGGCTTGCCTTTATGAATAGCCTCTATTTCCAAAGCGCAGCGCGCTCGGCTATTGGTTTGATTCGTAATGGAAATGAAGATGGGGCGCTCACTCATCCACGTCTACTTGCAGTTGCTGACGGAATGGGTGGACATGCAGGCGGTGAAGTCGCATCGTCGATTGCACTCTTAGTTCTCGCTCGTAGAGC
>CANLHC010000040.1 GCA_947490625.1 Candidatus Nanopelagicaceae bacterium | reverse complement strand
ATCCACGGTAGGCGACCATAATCAATTGTGAGGACAGCAACGCCTAGCGTTGCAACACCGAGTGAGACCCACTGAAGTGGCCTCATCTTCTCTTTCAAAACAATCACACCTGTTGCAATAACAACTATCGGGTTGATGTAGTACCCAAGCGATGCTTCAACAACATGGTTTGAGGTAGCGGCGTAGATATAGATAATCCAGTTAGTTGAGATCAGAATTGAACTTAAGAAAAGACCCGCAACAATCTTTGGACGCTTTAATAGCGCGAGAGTTGAACTAAGAGTCTTGGTTAGCCATAAAACGATGAAGCAGAAGACCAGCGTCCATACAGCGCGGTGAGAGACAATCTCGACCGCACTCGCTGGTTTAAGTAAAGGCCAATAGATCGGAAAGAGTCCCCAGAGTGTGTAAGCACTGACTCCAAAGAGGAGGCCAAGGCTTCTGACTTTGGCCTTTTCTTCGCTCATCGCTATCTAAAGTTCACAAATTGAACTGCAAAATCCCATTTACCATCTTTAATCATCGCAATGGCATCTTGCAGGTCATCGCGACTCTTACTTGTGACTCGCAATTCATCGCCTTGAATCTGACTCTTGACTGATTTTGGCCCCTCGTCACGAAGAAACTTTGCAATCTTCTTCGCATTTTCGGTGGAGATACCTTCTTTAAGAGGGCAAGAAATCTTGTAGATCTTTCCTGAAAGTTGAGGTTCGCTTGGATCAATATGCTTGAGTGATACTCCACGCTTAATCATTTTATCTTTCACAACATCAAGAGTTGCCTTAGCGCGCTCTTCTGTATCCGCCTCGATACTTATTTTTTCTCCAGCCATCTCAATCTTCGCGCCGGTATTCTTAAAGTCAAAGCGAGTATCAATCTCGCGGATCGCTTGGTTGATCGCGTTATCAAGCTCCATGCGATCAATCTTGGACACTACATCGAAACTGGAATCTGCCACAGGTGGACCCTCTACTTTCTTTGCTACAGCTAGCCAATCGAGTGAAGAATCGCCTCGGCCATCGTCGGTGTTGGATATGAAGATTGAGTGCCAAGTCTAGTGACACTATCTGATGCGCAGGCGCAGCCCAATGCAATTGCCTGTCGATCAGGTAGTCCAAGGGCTAATCCGACTGAAAATGCCCCTACAAATGCATCACCCGCACCTGTGCTGTCAATAGCGGTGACCTGTGGGGCGTGTACGCGCTCTACTCGCCCATCAAGAGTTGTAAAGGCTGCGCCTTGATCACCAAGAGTTACTGCAAAACGAGTATTCAACGTTCGTGCAAGTTCAAGAATAATCTCATCACTTGTTGGTGCTAAACCTTGCGGATGCATTCCCGCAAACTCGCTCTCATTAGGAATAATCCAATCGCTGAGCGCAATTAACTCTGGTGAAATCGCAGCAAAGGGCGCAGGGTTTAAAACAGTGCGCGCTCCATGTGAGCGAGCAGTTGCGAAAGCCTGAATTGTGACTTCTTGAGGAATTTCAAGTTGGCCAATAACAATGTCGTACCCCTTCAAACTCTCAAGTGCAGATTTAGCCTCTGCCGGAGTCATTGCGTTATTTGCTCCAGGGACACAGATAATTCGATTACTTCCATCGGGTTCTACCCAAATTGGAGCGACTCCACTGGCACCGGCAGTTCGTGACACAAACGTCACATCTATGCCTTGCTCTTGGAAATTAGAGAGAGTAGTGTCTCCAAATACATCGTCACCTAATGTGTTGACCATTGAGACTGTTGCACCCAGACGTCTTGCCATCACTGCTTGGTTTGCACCCTTGCCACCAAAGCCCAATGCAAATGAATCACCAGTTACTGTTTCACCAGCATGTGGAACTTTTTTCACATATGCAACCATGTCAATCATTGTGCTGCCAACGACTACAACAAATGGCTGCTTCGACATTTAGCACTCCTCGCGACACGTAGAAATAAAAGCTGGACGCTCTAGACGGCAATGTACTCCACGAGATAGGTTATCTGCAATCGTTACCAGTATCGATTTTCTACCGATAAGGAGGCCCACGTTGTCCACTGTAACAATTACCGACGTGGCTAAACATGTCGGAGTTTCAGTTGCAACGATTTCACGTCATCTCAGTGGTTTTACTGTTCGTAACGAAGAAAAAATTCGCCAGGCAATTATTGATTTGAACTATCGCCCAAGTGCGGCGGCAAGAAATCTCAAATCCGGTCGAACAGGCATCATCGCAATCGTTGTCCCAGACATTACCAATCCTTTCTTTGCCTCAATTGTTGAAGGTGCAGAGAGCGCAGTGGGTGACGATCGAATGATCTTGCTTGTTAACACTGGAGATTCGCGTGAACGCGAAGAGAAGGCGCTCACCCAATTATTTGGACGCGTGGATGGCGTCATCATGGCGCCACTGACTGAAGATGAAGAAGGCCCATCATTTTTTAGCCAATTCGGCCTACCTATTGTCTTTGTTGACCGCGTGACGCGAGATGGCGAAAAATTCAGCTCAGTCCTGACTGATAATTCCCGAGGTGCATCAGTTGCTACCGATTATTTGATCGGATTAGGCCACACGAAGATCGCGATGATTAGCGGTCCGCTGACCACAACTCCTGGCAAGAGACGAGCCGATGGCTTTCGCGCCTCGCTTAAGCAGGCCTCTCTCACCCCCCACTATTTCGTCGAATCTGATTTCAGTGAAGCCGGTGGCTATGCGGCGATGTGCGCACTTCTTGAGCGAGAAGATGCACCGACTGCCGTCTTTACCGCCAACAACTTGATGACAATTGGCGCACTGCACGCCCTGCGCGATCGAGGAGTCCAGGTTCCACAACAGATTTCGATTATTGGATTTGATGACCTTGATTTCGCAGAGCTCATCAACCCTCCACTTACTGTCATCGCCCGAGATGCGCGTCTACAAGGATCGCTAGCGATGCAGTCGATGATTAAGCATCTCGCCACCGGGGTTAGCACCCCACCTGAGCATTCAATGGTCGATGTACAACTAGTTGAGAGAGGATCGTGTGCACCTCCCCGGGAGATGTAGACGATCGCTTTCAACAAGGTAGACCATTGAGTAAACGAGTGATCACTCAAATAAACAAAAGGAGAAATACCGAATGCAGAAGAAACTTCTAGGCCGCTGGGGAGTCATTGCACTTGCTGCAACCCTAACCGCCACAGTTGTTACCGGTTGCGGTAGCGATAGTGAAGATGCAGCAACAAACCTTTCGGGAACAATCGGAATCGCCTATAGCCTAGGTGGACGCGATGTTCCAGGGTTTAACCAGCTTGCATATATCGGAGTAGAACCACTACTCGCAGCTAATGAATCTCTTGAGCTCATTGAGTCACAAGATAACCCAACAGCAACAGATGATCAGCGTGCTGAGCGTCTACGTCTGATGGCACAAAAGGGTGCAAACCCAATCGTGGTTGTTGGCTTTACATATGCCGCAGCACTTGCAAAGGTTGCACCAGAATTTCCTGATACAACATGGGGAATCGTTGACGATTCATCTGTAACAGCACCAAACGTTCACAGCATCGTCTTTAAAGAAGAAGAAGGCTCATACCTCGTTGGTGTTGCAGCAGCTTTGAAGAGCAAGTCAGGCAACGTTGGATTTATCGGTGGAGTTAATACACCGTTGATCGCAAAGTTTGAGGCTGGCTTCATCGCAGGTGCAAAGGCTGTAACTCCAGGAATCAAGATCCAGTCAACCTACATCTCTAACTTCCCAGATTTCTCAGGCTTCAACGATCCTGCAAAGGGATACGAAGCTGCTAAGGGTATGTACGAGAACGGCGCAGATGTTGTTTACGCAGCAGCTGGCGGAACCGGATCTGGTATGCACAAGGCTGCATCTGAGCTCGGAAAGTGGTCAATCGGCGTAGATGCTGACGAAGCAACTTACCCAGCACATGCTGACTATGTAACAACAATCCTTACATCAATGCTTAAGCGCGTTGACGTTGGCGTTGCAGCATTCGTTGCTGATGCACTTGCAGGTGTAGATACTGCAGGAGTAAAGACTTGGGGATTTGCTGAAGGCGGCGTTGGATACACCACAACAGGTGGATACATCGATGACATCACAGCAAAGATCGATGAGTACGCAGCAAAGATCGCTTCAGGTGATGTTGTAGTTCCAACTGATCCAAAGGCATAAATTAATTAAGTAATGTGAAGTGCGCCGCTGACATGGCGGCGCACTTCACTCTTAAACACCTAAAGAAATAGAAAGAAGTCATACGTGGCAAATATTCTCGAAGTTAATGGGGTAGAGAAGAAGTATCCTGGCGTTATCGCTAACCAGGGCGTCTCACTCCATGTTCGTGAAGGTTCTATTCATGCAATCATTGGTGAAAACGGAGCTGGAAAATCCACGTTGATGAAGATTCTCTACGGCTTAGTCCGCCCTGATGCAGGATCGGTTAAAGTCTTTGATAAGGAAGTCTCGCTTAAATCACCACAGGATGCGATCGCACTTGGTATTGGAATGGTTCACCAACACTTTAAGTTAGCTGATAACGCTACCGTGCTTGAAAATGTGATATTAGGAAGTGAACCATCTCGCTTTGGTTTTGTAATTAAATTTGATGAGGCACGAAGGAAGTTGCTGGAGATAGCAGAGACATATCAGCTCGATATTGATCCTGATGAATCAATGACCAACCTTGGCGTGGGAGAACGTCAAAGAGTTGAGATTGCAAAGGTGTTATTCCGTGGTGCCAAGATTCTGATTCTTGATGAACCAACAGCGGTATTAGTCCCTCAAGAAGTGACAGAGCTCTTTACAAACTTACGTGAACTCGTCAATAAGGGGCTGACAGTCCTCTTTATCTCGCACAAATTAGATGAAGTACTTTCGATCGCAGATGACATTACGATCATGCGCCAGGGCACCACCGTTGCAACGCGCAAACCGAAAGAGACAACCAAGAAAGAGCTCGCTGAATTGATGGTGGGTGGTGAATTGCCTAAGCCAAAAGCTGGCGTTCAGAACATAAGCGCAAAGAGCATTTTGACGATTAAGGGCGCTTCTTATTCACGCGCTGATGGTCGCGAAATTCTTCGTGGAGTAAACCTTGATCTCCATGGTGGTGAAATCCTCGGTCTGGCAGGAGTTGAAGGAAATGGTCAGAGCGAGCTCATTGAATTGATCATGGGGCTGATGACACCATCGGCTGGAACTGTTGAGGTACTCGGCCTTAATGCTGCGACCACACCAACACGGGAGATTAGAAATGCCGGGGTTGGATACATTCCACAAGATCGCCAACGTGATGGCCTTCTTATGTCCGCACCACTCTGGGAAAACCGAATCCTCGGTCATCAATTTTCGCAACCGATGGCTAAGGGCATCTGGGTAAATAAAGGATCTGCAGCTGAAGATTCCAAGCGAGTGGTTGAAGAATTCGATGTTCGCACACCAGGAGTAAATGTTTTGGCAAGTGCGCTCTCTGGCGGAAATCAACAGAAATTTATTGTTGGCCGTGAACTCAGTGGAGATCCTCATTTGATTATTGCGGCACAACCTACTCGCGGAGTGGATGTTGGCGCACAAGCAATTATTTGGGAACAACTGATGAAAGCGCGCACACGCGGTGCTGGGATTCTGTTGATTACTGCCGACCTCGAAGAACTCTTCTCACTCTCTGATCGGATCGCAGTGATTTATGGCGGAAGCATCGTTTCAGTCCTTAATCCTGCAACAACAACTGCTGAAGATCTCGGCCTAGCGATGACTGGAGCTATCAGCGCATGACAAAGAGCAGAATTTTTTGGGGCACACTCGCCCCAGTAGTGGCGATCTTAAGTTCACTAGTTTTTGTTTATATTATTTTGGCAATTCGTGGAGTCAATCCAATTGACATGTTTAACGAAATGATTTCTTACGGTTTTCAGCCACGCAATCTTGTCTCCGAACTCAACCAGACTATCGCCTATTACATGGCGGGGGTAGCTGCAGCTATTGGCTTTAAGATGCTGCTCTTTAACATTGGTATCGATGGTCAATATCGCATGGGTGCATTCTTTGGCGCTGTCGTCGGTGCGGCTGTAAATCTTCCACCGATTTTGCATGTGACACTCATTGTTATCACGGCGATGCTCGCAGGTGGATTGTGGGCAGCAATTGCGGGATACCTCAAAGTTCGTCGAGGGGTCTCTGAAGTTATTAGCAATATTATGCTCAACTTTATTGCTGCAGCGATTATTGCATTCTTGCTCAGTGAAGATCTCCTAGGAGTATTGCCGAAAGGCTCTCAGAATCTTCAAACTCCCCAGATTCCTCTGAGTGGGCAAATGCCAACTATAAAAGCCTTTGATGGAGAGATTTACTCATTCCTCTTTGTCGCAATTGCGGTAGGTATTGCTTATTGGGTAATGCTGAATAAAACTGTTTTTGGTTTTAACCTTCGCGCTACTGGGTTATCTTTTCGAGCAGCCCGCTCAAGTGGTGTTAACGCACCAGGAATGATCTTTATTACCACCGTGTTATCTGGTGCAATCGCTGGTCTAGTCGGTATCGGAACTCTGCTCTCTGACACACATTCGTACAGCATGGCCTTTCCGGCCGGTTATGCCTTTACTGGTTTGGCGCTAGCGCTTCTAGGAAGAAACCACCCGGTTGGAATCTTCTTTGCAGCTTTTCTCTGGTCGTTCTTAGAGCGCACAGCACCCGTCCTTGAATTCGAGGGAGTTCCACCAGAGATTGTCATCGTGATGCAGGGAACAATCGTTATCTCCATCGTTGTCGCCTACGAAGTAGTTGCCCGTATCAATCTACGTCAGCAGCAACATGCGGTAGGAAAAGTTAATGCCGAAGCTTCTAGCCTAAAGGAATCACAGTGATGACTACTAAAACTCCTGAGAAGAAATCAAGCAAGGCGAAGAAGTTCTTTACCTCACCAGCTCGCATCACATTAGCGGTAGCCGGTCTCTTCCTCATCATCTCACTCGTTGAGTTAATTACTGGTGCAACAGATATCACGTCACCTGGCACATCTGGAGCAACATTGCGCTTTGCAATTCCGTTGCTCATGGCCGGACTTGGTGGACTTTGGGCTGAGCGAGCAGGTGTTATCAATATTGGCCTTGAAGGAATGATGATCGTTGGAACATGGACTGCAGCATGGTTTGGGTATTTACATGGGCCACTTGTCGGATTTGCAGCTGCTGCAATCTTTGGACTTGCATCCGGTTTCTTCCA
>CANLHC010000039.1 GCA_947490625.1 Candidatus Nanopelagicaceae bacterium | reverse complement strand
ATGAAACGCTCGTACGTGTACCGGTTACACCCATCAGGCTTGCTGCATAGATAAAGCCCCCGCAGGATTTGGTGACGTACGGCAATCGCGTATCTGATGTACTGGGGGCGACAACATAAATTCGATTAATCTTCCAACGGTCAGTCGCCGCAATCCAGGCGCTCGACTCTTCAACTGTGAGATCTGGAGTAATTACACCCGATCCCCCATTAGCGGCAATCGACTCTGCAAAATTTTCAACGCCGTAACGCTCAATGGGATTCCAGTAAGTCATAACAACTGCTGGGACTCCAAGATCTGTCGCGCACTTAAGCGATTCAAATACTTCCTTGGCGCCCGTTCCTTGACTCAACGACTGCACCGCTGCAGCTTGAATCGTGGGACCATCCATAACGGGATCGCTATAGGGAAATCCAATCTCTATCGCATCGACTCCACCGGCGGCGAAGGCGGCGATTACTTTCTTACAGCCCTCGTGACTAGGAAATCCTGCGGGAATATACGCAATAAGCGCCGCTCTATTTTCACTCTTAGCTCGTGCAAGAACGTGATCTAGCCCCGTTTCCAACAACACGTTAGAGCTTTATCCCAAAGTATTCGGCCGCAGTTGCAACATCCTTATCTCCGCGTCCGGAAAGATTAATCAGGATCGTTGCAGTTGGTCCCATTTCACGTCCCACTTGCATCGCACCGGCTAAAGCGTGCGCAGTTTCAATCGCAGGAATAATGCCCTCGGTTTTGCACAATAGTGCGAATGCGTGCATAGCTTCTGCATCGGTAATCGCGCGATACTGCGCACGACCAATATCGTGAAGGAAGGCGTGCTCAGGTCCGACACCTGGGTAATCAAGTCCCGCTGAGATGGAATGAGACTCGACTGTCTGTCCGTTTTCATCTTGCAGTACGTATGAGCGAGTTCCGTGCAAGACGCCAGGAGATCCACCAGAAATAGTTGCTGCGTGGCGTCCGGTTGTAACTCCATCACCACCAGCTTCTAGACCAATCAGCGCGACGCTGGCATCATCAATAAAAGGATGAAAGATTCCGATTGCATTTGATCCGCCACCAACACATGCAAGGACCGCATCCGGTAGCTTGCCTGTCAGTTCAAGAACTTGTGCCCGAGCTTCGACTCCGATGATGCGGTGGAAATCTCGTACCATCGTTGGAAATGGATGTGGGCCAGCAACGGTACCGAGAAGATAATGTGTTGACTCCACATTAGTTACCCAGTCCCGCATCGCTTCATTAATTGCATCTTTCAAAGTGCGAGAACCGCTGGTGACAGGAACAACTTCTGCACCCAGAAGTTTCATTCGAGCGACGTTAAGTGCTTGGCGCTTTGTATCTTCTTCGCCCATATAAACAACACACTCAAGACCCATAAGTGCGGCAGCAGTTGCAGATGCAACTCCATGTTGACCGGCACCAGTCTCTGCAATGATTCGCTTCTTACCCATACGCTTAGTTAAAAGCGCTTGACCCAAAACATTATTGATCTTATGTGAGCCGGTGTGATTGAGATCTTCGCGCTTAAGAAGGATGCGTGCGCCTCCGGCATGCTCTGCAAATCGTGGTGCTTCAGTAATAATGCTTGGTCGACCCGTGTACGTACGATGCAGGTGATCTAGCTCTGCGATGAATGTTGGATCTGTCGAAGCAGCAATATGTGCCTGCTCTAACTCTTCGAGCGCTCCGATGAGAGCTTCCGGAACAAAGCGGCCCCCATACGGACCGAAGTGACCGATGATTTTCTCTACTTGAGTTGTCATGGGGCTGAGGGTACTAGAGACCACGCAGAGTGCGCAGTGCAGAAAGTGGGTCGCCAGCACGGACCAGGGCCTCGCCCACAAGGATTGCATCAGCGCCGTGAGATTGCGCGCTCTCTACCTCGGCTCGCGTGGAGATCCCTGACTCTGCCACCTTAATAATCGTCTCTGGAATCTCAGGTAATAACTCAGCGAATGCTCGTTGATCAACCTCAAGTGTCTTGAGGTTTCTAGAATTAATTCCGATGATGCGCGGCTCTATCTCCATTGCTCGCTCGAGCTCGTCATGGGTATGCACTTCGATCAGACTTGCCATACCCAACTCAGTAGCCATCTCGAAATAATCTTTCAGTTGATGCGTCGATAGCGCGGCCACAATTAGGAGTACTACATCTGCACCATAGGCACGCGCCTCATAAAATTGATACTCATCAACCATAAAATCTTTTCGCAAGATTGGGATCTTCACGGCAGAGCGCACGGCAGTTAAATCTTCAAGTGAGCCACCAAATCTGCGCTTTTCTGTAAGAACACTGATGATGCTTGCCCCAGCTTCTTCATATGTCGAAGCCAGTGATGCCGGATCTGCAATATCTGCCAAAACTCCCTTGCTGGGTGATGATCTCTTCACCTCTGCGATTACGGATACGAGGTCACCACGCAAGTCTTCATGAGGATCGATTGGTGCAGGAGCGTGCTCTAGTTTTTCTTGCAGATCATTAAGTGGCAATCTTCGTGCCGCCAGATCTTCTCTCACTCCCTCAATAATTGAGTCAAGCACGCTCATTGTGTGCCTCATCTGTTGGATCTATCCCATGATCTTGTGCGCTCCAGAGAGATCGAGTTCTAGGTTTACGTTCATAACGTGAAGAGAGTGAGAATTTCTTACTGATTAACACGACGATAAACGAAATAACGATTGCACTTATTGCAACTGGCAGTAGGTCGATCATCTCTTACTCGCCATCGCTTGCGCAGCGCTAATAGCGCCTAATACTGCTGCAGCCTTATTGATACATTCTTGATTCTCAGATTCAGGAACTGAATCAGCAACTACACCCGCGCCTGCTTGAACGTATGCACGCCCTTGAAAGAGGAGAGCTGTGCGAATGGCAATACATGTATCCACATTTCCAGTGAAATCCAAGTATCCGATTGCGCCACCATAAAGACCACGACGATGTGGCTCAAGCTCTTCAATAATTTCCATGGCACGAGGTTTAGGCGCACCCGAAAGAGTTCCGGCAGGAAAAGTTGCAAAGAGTGCATCCACTGCCGACTTATCGGGCGCTAACGTTCCGGTCACTGTCGAAACGATATGCATGACGTGGGAATACCTCTCAACGCTCATAAAGTCGATGACTTCCACCGAGCCGGGAGCACAGATGCGACCTAAATCATTTCGCCCAAGATCAACCAACATCAAGTGTTCTGCTCGCTCTTTAGGGTCGGCTAAGAGCTCTTCGCCGAGTCTCTTATCTTCCTCAGGTGAGGCTGAACGCTTTCGAGTTCCTGCAATCGGGTGCACCATCACTTCCCCATCGGTGACCTTCACAAGTGCTTCAGGGGATGAACCAACGACATCTACCCCAGAATCAAATCTAAAGAGATACATATATGGAGAAGGATTACGTAGGCGCAACATACGGTAGACATCAATTGCATCAGCGCTACATTCCATTGAGAAACGTTGCGAGAGAACAATCTGGAAGGCCTCCCCTGAGACAATCTCTTCCTTGGCGCGGATTACCTTTGCGATGTAATCGTCCTGGCTCATATTTCTTTCGTAGATAGGTTCTGACGACTGTGGAATGTGCGCAATCTCGCCAGGGATTGCAGCAGTGAGCTGACTCTGCATCCGATCGAGTCTGGCTGTGGCATCGGCAAATGCTTCATCAATGCGTTCATTGCTACCATCCCAATTAATGGCATTCGCAATCAAGGTGATACTTCCCTCTGCATGATCCATCACTGCAAGATCACTCGTTAACATAAATGCGATTTCAGGTAGCGGGATATCTTTCTTTGAAATATTAGGGAGCTTCTCTAAACGTCGGACACTGTCATAGCCCATATACCCAACGAGTCCTCCGGTGAGCGGTGGAAGTCCCTCAATTTTCGGTGAGCGTAGGTGTGATGCAGAAAGTCGAAGTGCTTCGAGTGGATCAATTCCACTCGGTGCACCAGCTGGAGCGACGCCAATCCATTGAGCCAGGCCATCAACTTCGGTCAACGTCGCTTGAGAGTGCGCACCGATGAATGAGTAACGTGACCAAACACCTCCATGCTCGGCAGACTCTAAAAGAAATGAAGCGGTAGATGTTCCTGCAAGTTTTCTATAGACGCCTAGTGGAGTTTCTCCATCGGCCAACAATTTTCTGTAGACAGGAATAACATTAAATTCTTGAGCGTACCTACGAAACTCCTCTAGATTCATTCTGTAATCTCGCCGTCGTGACTTTTCTCAGCCGGAAAGATTTCCCGATGGAAGCAGGTGAATTCGCCTGTGTGGCACGCTGAACCCTCTTGAATGACCTGTAAAAGAATTGCATCTCCATCACAATCGAGTGAAATTGAGACAACTTTCTGCAGGTGTCCAGATGTTTCACCTTTTCGCCATAACTCATTTCGTGAACGACTGAAGTAGGTAGCAAATCCTGAATCGATGGTCAGGCCAAGAGATTCGGCATTGACGTAGGCCAGCATTAACACTTCTCCGGACAGGCTGTCTTGAGCTATCGCAGGGATCAGCGCTGTGGGGTCTTTGAGAAGTTCCATAATTGCTGGAGATACAGTGATGCTCACAGGCTAATTGTGCCTCACACTGAGGAGCTCATGCGCACCGGATATCCGTGCTCAGAGAGATACTTCTTCACATCTGTAATGCGATGAATTCCGAAGTGAAAGACGCTCGCCGCAAGTAGTGCATCGGCCCCAGCCTCAATCGCTGCCGCAAAGTCTTCCAAGGATCCGGCGCCGCCGCTTGCTATCAATGGCAGCGAAGAGATTTCTCGGATACGGCTGATCATTCCAATGTCATACCCTGCCCGCGTTCCATCTGCATCCATCGAATTCAGTAAGACTTCACCAATACCTCGTTGAGTTGCATCTTCAATCCATGACAGCGCATCAAGGCCCGTACTTGTTCGCCCGCCATGAGTTGTTACCTCAAAGCCAGACGGGGTTCGAGCACGGCGAGCATCAACTGAAAGTACAAGAACCTGATTTCCAAATCTATCCGAAATCTCTGAAATGAGATCAGGTCGGGCGATTGCAGCGGTATTCACTGAAACTTTATCTGCTCCAGCGCGAAGCAATCTATCGACATCTTCAACTGTTCTGACACCACCACCTACAGTCAATGGAATGAAAACTTGTTCAGCAGTTCGAGCAACAACCTCGTATGTCGTTTCGCGATTGGTAGCACTTGCCGAAATATCCAAAAATGTAAGCTCGTCGATGCCTTCAGAGCCATACAGTGTGGCCATCTCGACCGGATCCCCAGCATCAACAAGATCAGTAAAGTTAACGCCTTTGACTACTCGACCATTATCTACATCGAGACAGGCGATAATTCGGGTTGCAAGGCTCATGATCGGCTCACGTGAAGTGCCTCTTCGAGTGTGAAGGCGCCGGCGTAGAGCGCCTTGCCAACGATTGCTCCTTCAACTCCAATTTTTTGTAACTCACAGAGCGCAGCGATGTCGGCAAGGCTTGAGATACCACCACTTGCAACTACAGGCTTATCGGTTACCGCACACACTTCTCGTAATAAATTCAGGTTAGGCCCCTGCAATGTTCCATCCTTGGTGACATCTGTAACAATGTAACGGGCGCACCCATCTGATTCCAGACGTGAAATAGTCTCAAAGAGATCACCGCCCTCTTTCGTCCATCCGCGCGCTGCGAGAATATGTCCACGAACATCTAGACCTACTGCTATCTGATCCCCAAATTTTGCGATCACTTGTGATGTCCACTCGGGATCTTCTAACGCTGCCGTTCCAAGATTTACGCGACGACAGCCTGTTGCAAGAGCCCGTGCAAGAGAGGCGTCATCCCTAATTCCCCCCGAAAGCTCAACATCAATATCTAATCTGCCAACTACTTCTGCAAGCAGGGCGGTGTTTTCACCACGTCCAAAAGCTGCATCAAGGTCAACTAAGTGAATCCACTGTGCACCTGCCTTTTGAAAATCTAATGCGACATCAAGTGGAGAGCCATACACACTCTCTTGTGAAAGTTCGCCCTGTACGAGCCGTACTGCGCGACCATCTTTTACATCTACTGCTGGCAAAAGCTCGAGGGAACTCATAGGGATTTACTCCAATTCTTAATCAGCGCAAGGCCCGCTCGCCCTGATTTTTCTGGGTGAAACTGTGTCGCACTTAAGGAACCATCTTCGACTGCGGCCAAAAATCTTTGGCCATGAGTTGCATATGTTCCCAGTCCGGACGCAACGTCTCGAGCTGCATATGAATGAACAAAATAAAATGATTCATCTTCCACGCCGTGAAAGAGCGTCGAGCCGCTTGCTGGTTCAACCGAGTTCCATCCCATATGCGGAAGAATTGGTGCTTCAAGTTTTCGTACAGAAGATTTCCAGATCCCAACACCTTGATGCAGCCCGTTCTCATCGCTATCGAAGAAGAGTATTTGCATTCCGATACAGATTCCGAGTGTCGGTCTTTCATCTGCATAACGTGCCGCAATAATCTCGGGTGCACCAACGTTTCGTAATCCATCCATGCACGCTGCAAACGCGCCTACGCCTGGCACGACCAGGCCGGTAGCTTCTCGTGCGACCTTAGGATCTGAAGTAAGCACCACAGAGAGGCCCGATGTTTCAAAAGCCCTTACTGCAGATCGTATATTTCCAGAGCCGTAATCAAGAATTGCAATCGTTGAAATTAGAGTGAACCCTTTGTTGAAGGAATACCAGAAACTCGACCATCGATTGCAACCGCGTCGCGCAGGGCTCGAGCGACAGCTTTGAATTGAGCTTCAAAGACATGGTGTGCGTTACGCCCTTCGAGTACGCGAATGTGTAGTGCAATGCGTGCTTCCGCAACGATTGATTCCCAAATGTGCTTACCCAGAGTTGTATCAAAGGTTCCAATCAATTCAACTATTTCTGGTTGGCGATGCACAAGGTAAGGGCGACCGGATAGATCTACCGCTGCTTGCACCAACACCTCATCGAGGGGAACCATGGCATCACCGAAGCGACGAATTCCGCTCTTATCCCCTAGGGCTTCACGGAGTGCTTGGCCAAAGGCGAGTGATGTGTCTTCCACTGTGTGGTGTGAATCAACATCAACATCACCCTCCGTCTTCACCTTCAGGTCAAAGCCCGAGTGTTTGCCCAATTGCGAAAGCATGTGATCAAAGAAAGGAACACCTGTATCAACGTTTATCTCGCCGCTACCATCGAGATTAATCTCTACAAGAACATGTGATTCTTTTGTTTTTCGTTCTACTCGTGCTGTTCTCATGATCTCTCCTTCACTAGGCACTCCTGTAGCGCGCTTAGAAACTTGTCATTCTCATCGG
>CANLHC010000038.1 GCA_947490625.1 Candidatus Nanopelagicaceae bacterium | reverse complement strand
TCAGCGGAAAGAGCAAGAGCGCGCTGAGTGTGACCATCACCGTTAAACCCGAGTAGAAGACAGTCTTACCCGCTGTACCTACAGTGATGATTGCGCTCTCTTCAACGCTCTTTCCATTATGCATTTCTTCTCGGAAGCGATTAACGATCAGAAGCGCGTAATCGATACCGAGTCCTAAGCCTAACCCTGTAATGAGATTGAGGGCGAAAACGCTCACATCAGTAACTTGCGTGAGTAGATATGTGAGGAAGAACGAGCCAAGAATTGCGCCAACGCCAACAACGAGTGGCATAGCCGATGCAACGAGCGCGCCAAATACAAAGGCGAGCAAGATAAAGGTCAATGGGATTGCAATTCCTTCAGCTAATAAAAGGTCGGTCTTAATCTTGGAGTTAATCGCATTTGTAACGACTGCTCCACCTCCGGCATAGACCTCGAGTGATTTGTACTTACCATCGAAGTTTTCAGAGATAGTTTTGCCTACAGCCCCATATCCTTCGAAATCAAAATTTTCGATATCGGCATAGATAAAGAGAAAGGCTGCCTTGCGATCAGATGACGCCAGGTTAGGTGCGCCGCCAGTTGACCAATAAGAAAGTGTTCGACTAATTCCTTTTGTGGCAGCAACTTCTTTCTCCAAAGAAGCAGCTTCACCCATCACAGTAGGGTCATCGACAGAACGTGAACCCGCATCGACGACAAGAATGGCAACCGGGTCTTGAACTTTAAAGGTATCGGTGATGTAACCAGCGGCCTTGGCAGATTCCGAATTCAGATCTGAATATCCGCCAGAATCGAGGCGGCTAAATGAAAGTGATCCGATCGCACCTGCAATAAGAATAGAAATGATGTAGGTAATCAAAACACTCTTGCGGCGGCGGACAATAAATGACCCAAGTCGCATAAACATGGGTTAAGTATGTACTATGGCTTTACTATGAGTGACTTATTTCCCGCAACGACCGAGGATGAACGAGATCCTCGTGAGGACGTTGATGTAAAACGTGACGAAGATATCAAAGCGGATAAGCCGCCACATCACGATAACTGAGGAGTTAACTCTTACTCAGTGCTTGTTGATGGAGCGGGCTTTGCTGAATCCGTTTTATAAAAGCCAGAACCTTTAAAGACCACTCCGACACTGGAATAAACTTTTCTAATCTCACCTTTGCATTCAGGGCAAATGGTCAGAGCATCTTCTGAGAATGATTGCACCGCTTCAAAGGCGTGATCACAGGCGGTACAGGCGTATTGGTATGTAGGCATGGTCACATTCCTTTCACTTAGCTGGGCGCGAGGGTAAAATGAGGTTTACCAAAGGTTAGGTGCATAGTCTAAGGAAGTGGGACTATAGATGCGAATCGATGAAGGAGATCATGTGAAGAGCGTGGCAAGGACAATCGCTGGACTCGCTCTCGCTACGCTTTTTTTCAATATCCCGGCAGCGTATGCCAACACACTTGTTGCAACGAGCCCAATTGCAGGATCAACAATCAAAGCTGGTCCAAGTGCAGTAACGGTGACAACTGAACTTCCGCTCATCGAAGAAGGTAATGACATTATCGTCACCGACCCAAACGGTAAGCGAGTTGATACTGGAATTCTCACAGTGTTAGGTACCGAAGCGGTTGCAGAGATGAAACCACTTGTCACATCAGGAATCTACACAGTGACCTACATGCTTCTTGCCGAAGCAGATCTTCCGTTAGAGGGTTCATTCACATTTAATTACTCTGCCGTGGTTCTCACGACTCCATCAGCATCAGCGGCTCCAGAACCAACAACGTCTGCGCCAGCTCAACAAACCGGAAGTAATCTTGCAACAAATATCTTCGTGATTTTTCTCCTTGGCCTATCAATTCTTGTCTTAATCGGAATGGGTGCCTACGCACGCAAGATCTTTAAAGAGAGATAAGGATGCAGATCGAACTGCTGCTCTTAGGTAGCAAGTACCTCACCTATCTATCTAGTTTTGCAGTCGTGGGCTTTTTGCTTTCCATGGCTTTTCTACTTATCAACAATGACGGATCTCTGAAAGAAGTATCTCTCAAGCTTCGGCAGAAGGCTTCACTTATTGCACTTCTCTGGTTTGCCTCCAGCACAATCTTTCTGATTACAACCTTTGCAAATATCTTGGATACAAGCTTTAGCGATGCTCTCGATATGACCTCACTGCAATCATTTGTATCGCAAGTAAGTGTGGGGCGTTACCTATTTATACAAACGTTGGCAGCTTTTCTTGTCGGCTACTTTCTTCTCAGAGTACGTAAAGTCCTCCCTGTCATTACCTTGCTCCTCATTTCGATTATTGCCATTGCACTGCCTGCTTTTGAAAGCCACTCAGTTTCAGGGGGATCCCACGCACTTGCAACGGGATCGATGCTGCTTCACGTTATTGCCTTATCGCTTTGGGTAGGTGGGCTCTTTGCAATTACCTTTATTCCGATCGACGATAGAAAAATTGCAATCGAGCGATTTAGCGTGATGGCCTTGTGGGCTGCCATAACAGTTGTACTCAGTGGCGTCGTCAATGCATGGGCGCGACTAAATTTCGTTGCAGCCTGGGATTCTGCTTACGCCCGTGTGGTTATTGTAAAAATCCTTCTCACCGGCTCACTCATTTTTATTGGCTATCTTCACCGCAAAAATCTCGCAACAAAAGAGAAGATTAATTGGTCAATCCTGCTTCGCCTTATTGGTTTTGAAGTAGCACTGATGGCTGCGATCACCGCAATCGGTGTGTGGCTCTCACTCAATGCCAGCCCTGATCGCGTTGTTGATTTAGTTATTCCGGCAGAGCCAACTCTGCGCCGAATTCTCTTTGCCTATGAACCCGACCTCTTCTTTATTGGTCTGCTAGTTGTGGCAGTTGCTCTCTACATTAAGGGTGTCGTTATTTTGAAAAAGCGCGGAGATTCTTGGCCAGTTGGTCGCACCGTTGCATTCGCACTCGGAATCTCTGCCTTGGATTTTGCAACAAGTGGTGGCCTAGGCGTGTATGCCATGTATTCATTTGAATATCACATGGTTGCCCACATGACGATAGGAATGATTGCACCTATTGGTTTGGTGCTTGGCGCACCGATTACATTAGCTTTGCGCACACTGCCACAAGGACGAACTAAGGAAGAGCGCGGACCACGTGGAATTCTTCTCGCGGTGCTGCATTCACGCTACGGAATGATTATCACTCATCCTGTTGTTGCACTTATTTTATTTGATGGCTCTCTCTTTGTCCTCTACTTCACTGATTTATTTGGAACGCTGATGGCCTCCCATGCCGGACATCTCTTGATGAATCTTCACTTTGTCGCCGTTGGTTTTCTTTTCTTCATGATTATTGTTGGTATCGATCCCAATCCACGGCGAGTGCACCATCTCGTTCGTATCGTTATTCTCTTTGCAACTATGGCGATTCACGCCTTCTTTTCAATCGCACTTCTCGCTTCAACAGCGCTGGTCGATAAGGGGTTCTATGCCTCACAAGGTGCGCCGTGGCTTTTGGGAGATTTCCTCGCCGATCAGCGTGCAGGCGGAAGCGTCAGTTGGGCAATGGGTGAGATTCCAATTATTCTTGCCCTAGTTGCGACCTTTATTCAATGGATGCGTGAGGATGCCAAAGAGACGCGTCGCATAGATCGAAATGAAGAACGTATGGCTGCAATGGGTGAAGATGACGAACTTGCTCAATACAACACATACTTGCAATCACTGAACTCGAGAAAAGAGAATTAAATGACATCAGATCTATTTAATCTGCCAACCGAGTATCAGGATCTGCGCGAGAGTGTTCGCGCTCTCGCCGAGAAAGAGATTGCGCCTCACGCACATGCAGTTGATGAGGATCATCGCTATCCGCAAGAGGCCGCAGATGCCTTAATCAAGGCTAATCTCCATGCAGCACATGTCTCCGAAGAATTCGGCGGGGAAGGCGCAGATGCTTTAGCTGTTGCGATCATTATTGAAGAAGTAGCTCGAGTATGTGCATCCTCTTCACTTATCCCGGCAGTTAATAAATTAGGTTCACTACCGCTGATCTTGGGTGGAGATAACGAGCAGAAGAAGCGCTGGTTACCAGCACTTGCTCAAGGAAAAGGATTTTCTTACTGTCTCTCTGAATCCGAGGCGGGTTCTGATGCGGCTGCGCTCAAAACAAAAGCGGAACGCACATCAGCTGGCTGGTTACTTAATGGAAGTAAAAAGTGGATTTCAAATGCTGGCGTCTCTGAGTTTTACACTGTCATCGCACAGACAGATCCGAGTAAAGGCTCAAAAGGAATTACCGCATTTATTGTAGAAAAGTCTGATCCAGGTATTTCATTTGGTGCACCTGAGAAGAAGATGGGATTCCGCGGATCACCGACTCGTGAAGTGTATTTCGACAACATTGAACTCTCTGATGATCGTCGAATCGGTGAAGTAGGTAAGGGTTTTGCAATTGCAATGGATACTCTCGACCACACACGAGTTACCATCGCCGCACAGGCACTTGGTATCGCCCAAGGCGCACTCGATGCCGCCGAAAAGTATTCCCACGAACGCAAGCAATTCGGCAAAGAGATCTTTGAATTTCAAGCCATTCAATTTATCTTGGCTGACATGGCTATGAATATCGAGGCAGCCCGCCAACTCACCTACGCAGCAGCTGCAAAGAGTGAGCGCAATGATAAAGATTTGAGGTTCTTTTCATCAGCAAGCAAGACATTTGCCAGTGATGTTGCAATGAAGGTAACAACCGATGCGGTGCAAGTTCTTGGTGGATACGGATATGTGTCAGATTATCCAGTGGAGAGAATGATGCGTGATGCCAAACTCACCCAGATCTATGAGGGTACTAATCAGGTACAGCGCATTGTGATGGCGCGAAATATTCCTTAATTAATTCGAACGATCTTTTCATCTGTGGCATAGGCATCAACCGGAATGTCATGTTCTTCTCGTGGAAGAAGTTCAGTTGAAATCTCTTCCGGAAAAATCAAGGCGACTTTCCACGCAGTTAATCTGCTCAGCGCACGATCGTAATAACCACCACCTTGACCGAGTCGATAACCTTGCAGATCAATCCGTAGGGCAGGAGTGATCACAACATCGATAGATTCGGTCTCATTATCTGCTTCGCCGATCGGCTCTAGTATTTTGCCTCGGCTAGTGAGTTGTGATGTATCACCGTGCCATGGGACCCAATCTAATGAGGGCGTATCTGTATCTGAGTTAATTCGTGGGAGAAGTAATTTTTTTCCACCTTTTAGAATCGCTTTATTGAGATCAATTGTGTTGGGTTCATCACCATAGGAGATATAGCTAGCGATCACTCGCGCACTTTGAAATTCAGGAGAATCCATCAAATATGTAAATGCAACATCAGTGCGATGAACTTTACGTTTTTGACGATACTTATTTCGAAGATGAGACTTTTGTTCGGCAAAGTTCACGTCAATCCCCGATTTCAGTAGCTCGAACAAGTATGGTGAGATTATGGCAGAGCACGTGAAAGTTGATGAGTTTCTTTCATCCCTCCTTGCTCTCTGTCGCCCCCTTGAACCATTCGATATGCCCCTTCTCGATGCTCACGGGGCAACACTGGCCGCCGATGTCTTTGCCGGTGAACGCTTAGTTCTGAAAGAGGGAAGTCGTATTCGCTCGACTCAGATTGGGCTCGCCGCATCGATTGGTCGCGATCATCTTTTAACGCGCCCACATCCACGAGTTGTAGTGCTCTCTGCCGGCCCAGATTTAGTTGAACCAGGTCAAAGTCTTGGTGCAGATGAAGAGTATGAGACAAATTCCTGGTTACTTACTACCGCCGTTCGCGAGACAGGCGCAGTTGCATATCGAGTACATACAATTCCAAATAATGAAGAAGAGTTAAAAGATGTCATCGAAGATCAATTAGTGCGAGCAGATCTGATCATTATCAGCGGCGAACGTAACGATGATTCATTTGATCTCATCACAAGAACGCTGACAGGAATCGGAGAGATCACGACCATTGATCTGGCTATCGAATCAAGCGGTCGCCACAATTTTGGAACTATCGGGCCCGATAAGACCCCGGTGGTCACTCTTCCTGGAGACCCCATCGCGGCCTACATATCCTTCGAACTATTTATTCGCCCAATGATCAGGACGATGCTTGGTGCTGCAACGATTCATCGACCATCTGTTAAAGCTAAGCTCGATAAAGCAATTAGTTCTCCGGAGGATTCGAGATCATATGTTCGCGGTGTCTTATCTGAAGATGGAAAATCAATCTCACCATTAGGCAAAGGCGACTCATCAGCGCAGGATGAGCAGACCACACTCTCGGATGCAAATGCATTTATTGCAATTCCAGAAGGCACGACCTCTTTGGAATCTGGCGCTGAAGTTACCGTCGTCGTGCTCGAGCGTCGTTATATTTAAAAGCTATGTCATCACAGCACTGGCCCATTCTTCTCAGTGATGGTGAACTGGAGTTACGACCACTGCGTTTTAGAGACCGCATTAAGTGGAATCGTGTACGCAGCCAGAACCGTGACTGGCTAGGCCAATGGGAGGCGACACTTCCGCGGGTCACAACTGGGCCTTCGGCGACAATTGGTCAGCCCCAACTCCCATCATTTTTCACCATGGTTCACGCATTTAATCGTGAAGCCCGTCATGGCCGCTCGTATTCATTTGTTATTTGGCGAGACGGCGAACTCATTGGCCAGATCACTATGGGTGGCGTGATTTATGGGGCTCTGCGGGGTGCGCATATTGGCTATTGGATTGCGCGAGAGCATGCCAATCATGGATTTACCACTCAAGCGGTGGAGCTAGTGACCCGCTTTGGTTTTAACCAACTAGGTCTGCATCGTATTGAAATTAATGTTCGTCCTGAAAATGCGCCATCACGAAGAGTTGCCGAGAAGGCTGGCTATATCCTCGAAGGCAGCCGCTCCCGTTACCTTCATATCGATGGACAGTGGAGAGATCACGTAACTTTCGTGAAGGAGAATGCAAGTATTGAGTAAGAAGCGCTGTAAAAATAGTGCGGAAGAGTAGGGCGCAAATCCAAAGAAGTCAGGTTACTTCCGCGTAACCTTTACCCACCATGGCTTCCGGAATTATCTATCTAGCGATTATTGGCATGTGGGTTGCCTATTTTCTGCCACGTTGGATCGATAGCCGAAACGAATTCACCGGAAAAAGCGCTCAGAGATATCGCAGCGCGCTGGAAGTTGTTGCAGGAAATTTAAGTCCGCTCTCTGAAGTGGACCGATTAAGAGCTCATCAAATGAGAATGATGCGAAGAAGACTTTTCTTCGCATTAATTGTTTTATCTTTCTTACTGACATTGATTGGTGCGATTATGCAAACAGTAACGTGGACTCTTCTACTCTTGCCAGTTGCAGGATTTAT
>CANLHC010000037.1 GCA_947490625.1 Candidatus Nanopelagicaceae bacterium | reverse complement strand
ACAACGCGAACGTGATCGCCGTACTTTTCGCCGAAGAGGGCCATAGCGCCCATCTTCTTCGCCTCAGCTTGTGACATCACCTCAGCGGTGACTGCAAGATCATTAATCAACAGTTCATTCACGCGTGACTCAACTTCATCAAGGACACCTTCAGAAAGTGACCCAGCGGCTGGAAAATCAAAACGGAAACGTCCAGGAGAGTTCTCTGAACCCGCCTGCGTTGCAGTTTCTCCGAGTACTTCTCTAAAAGCTTTATGGACCATATGCGTTGCTGTATGAGCACGTGAAATAGCGTTGCGACGCTCGTTATCGATGGCGGCTAGCGCTGATTGACCTACTTGCACAGAACCTTTGAGAACACGTCCTCTATGTATAGATAATCCGGGAACAGGATTTTGCACATCATCAATCTCAATGACCGTTCCATCATGCAGAGTGATCGTTCCGCCATCTGCCAACTGTCCGCCACCTTCAGCGTAGAACGGCGTGCGATCAAGAACGATTTCAACATCAGATCCTTGATCAGCCGACGATGTGCTTAGGCCATCGACAACAATTGCTTGAATTTTAGATTCTGAAGAAACCTCTGAATATCCGATGAACTCTGTGCGACCTTTATCATCGGCAATCTTTTTGTACTCGCTGAGATCTGTATGTCCACTCTTCTTCTCACGCGCATCTGCCTTAGCTCGTTCGCGCTGTTCTTTCATTAGTCGGGTGAATCCAGCCTCATCAACTTCCAGACCTACTTCACGAGCCATCTCAAGAGTGAGATCGAAAGGAAAACCATAGGTGTCGTGGAGCTTGAAGACATCTTCTCCGCCCATGACGGTCGAGTTTGTCTTTTTTATTACCTGTGCTGCGGTATCAAAAATAATTGTTCCGCTCTTGAGAGTTTGCAAGAAACTCTCTTCCTCGGAAGCACTGACAGAAAGAATTCGTGCTGAATCAGATTGCAGTTCAGGGTACTGAGCCCCCATTGCACCGATTGCTGCTTGGGTGAGTGAGACCATGCTCGGATCGTTACTTCCAAGAAGACGCATATTTCGTATCGTGCGGCGCATCATTCGACGTAAAACATATCCGCGACCTTCATTACCAGGTGTGACGCCATCACCAATCAACATCGCCGCTGTTCGCGCGTGATCTGCTATGACTCGAAGTGAGATATCTGATTTTTCGTTCTTGCCATAGGTGACACCAGAGAGTTCAGATGCACGGTTGAGAATTTGCATTGTGGTGTCAATTTCGTAAATGTTTTCAACGCCCTGAAGTAGAGCCGCCATTCGCTCTAAACCTAAGCCAGTATCAATGCTCTTCGCAGGAAGTTCACCAAGAATTGGGAAACCGTCCTTGCCGCCACCCTCTCCGCGCTCGTTCTGCATAAAGACGAGGTTCCATACTTCAAGATATCTATTTTCATCAGCGATCGGTCCACCGTCTATTCCGTATGACGGGCCACGATCGTAGTAAATCTCTGAGCAAGGACCACACGGCCCAGGAACTCCCATCGACCAGAAGTTATCGGCCATATCACGACGTTGAATTCTTTCGAGTGGGACACCAATCTTCTTATGCCAGATATTTGCTGCCTCGTCATCATCTAGGTAGACCGTTACCCATAGGCGTTCCTCGGGAAATCCGTAACCACCTTCGGAGACCGGCTTTGTCAGCAATTCCCATGCGAGTGCGATAGCGCCCTCTTTGAAATAATCACCAAAAGAAAAGTTTCCGCACATTTGGAAGAAAGATGCGTGACGTGTTGTCTTTCCCACTTCATCAATATCTAGGGTGCGAACACATTTTTGTACCGATGTCGCACGTGCGTATGGTGGCGTGACTTCGCCGAGAAAGAAGGGTTTAAATGGAACCATTCCCGCGTTCACGAGTAGAAGGTTCGGATCATCGGCAATCAGGGATGCTGAAGGGACGACTGTATGGTCTAACCCGAGCGAGTTACCTGATTCAAAAAAGCGCAACCAACGTGCGCGGATCTCCGCTGATTCCACGAACTACACTCACTCAGCCTTCTTCTTCTTTTTCTTTTCCCGACCTTTGCCGGCTTGGGCAGCAGAAATAAGCGCACTAGCGACTTTAACTGCTGGTCCACTGTGATCGATAAAGTCCGTCGCTACCTCGGACACCTTTGTTGTTACCTGCTCAACGTTCTTTGAAATCTTTGCAAAGGACTCAAGCGGACTATTAACTAATTCAAGGGTTCGAGTTGATTCTTTGATCAAGGGAGTAGTTTCTGTGGTGAGCGCAGCGAGTGAAACGCTTGCCTCGTCAATAAACCGACCAAGACGAACCACTGCATATGCCACAGCCACGGCGATGAACAGAAGTGCCACCGCACAGATAATCGCTGCAATACCGCCTGGACTCATATCGTTCCCCAATTTCGACCTAGAACTTCTATGCGAGAAGCCTACCCGATCGGCTTATTTGGCGGGCACTTCTGGCTTGTAGTCGATGCCACTCTCACGGCGCTGCGCCGTTGTGATTGGAGTTGGTGCGCCAGTTAATGGATCTCCACCGCTTGCAGTCTTTGGAAAGGCAATAACCTCACGTATAGATTCACTGCCTGTTAATAGAGCGCACACTCGATCTAAACCTAAAGCAATTCCACCATGAGGTGGTGGGCCGTAATTGAAAGCTTCTAACAAGAAGCCGAATTTGCTGTTTGCCTCTTCATCGCTCAAGCCGATAACACGGAAAACTTCTCGCTGGATCTCTTTATCGTGAATACGAATCGAGCCACCACCGAGTTCGGTACCGTTGAGGACAATGTCGTAAGCGTAGGCAAGTGCATTGCCAGGATCTTGTGAGAACGTAGAAGAGAACTCTGGCTTGGGACCGGTGAATGGATGGTGAACGGCAGTCCATCCTCCATCATCGGTGGGTTCAAACATGGGTGCATCGACAACCCAGAGAAACTTCCAAGCGCCTTCTTCGATGAGATTACAACGCTTTCCGATTTCGATTCGCACTGCACCGAGCAATGCTTGAGATGTTCTCTGATCGCCGGCGGCAAAGAAAATAGCATCGCCCTTATTCGCACCGACCGTTGCAGCAATTCCCGCTTGTTCTTCTTCAGAAATATTCTTCGATACCGGGCCTCCGAGAGTGCCGTCGTCGTTGAGCAGGATGTATGCCAAGCCCTTAGCTCCGCGCGCCTTCGCCCAGTCCTGCCATGCATCTAGTTCACGTCGGGGTGAGTTAGCACCACCCGGCATTACTACCGCACCTACGTACTCGGCTTGGAAGACTCTAAATGGAGTTGCCTTAAAGAAATCCGTAACGTCCATTAATTCATTTCCAAAGCGAAGATCTGGTTTATCTGAACCGAAACGATTCATGGCGTCTCGATATGTCATGTGAGGAATAGGCGTCGGTATGGTGTAGCCGAGACTATCTTTCCAGATATCAACCAGAATCTTTTCAGCCACCGCAATAATGTCGGCCTGGTCGATAAAAGACATCTCAATATCTAATTGCGTAAATTCTGGTTGACGATCAGCACGAAAATCTTCATCTCGGAAACAACGAGCAATTTGATAGTAACGCTCCATGCCTGCGACCATCAATAGCTGTTTGAATAACTGAGGTGACTGCGGAAGGGCATACCAGCTGCCTGGCTGAAGTCGCACAGGTACAAGAAAATCTCGCGCTCCTTCAGGTGTTGAACGAGTGAGGTACGGTGTTTCAATCTCGAGAAAGTTCAGATCATCCATTGCGCGCCTGATGGCCGATGTCACGCGAGAACGCAAACGAAGATTTGCAGCTGGTCCTTCACGTCGAAGATCTAAATATCTATAGCGAAGACGAATTTCCTCTGAAATATCAGATTCAACTCCGGTATCAACTGGAAACGGAAGTGGAGCAGATTCACTTAATACAGTGACAGCATCTCCCATCACTTCAATTGCGCCAGTAGGAAGTCCAGAATTCTCATTACCTGCAGGACGTGCCACGACTTCACCCGTGATGGCAAGGCACCACTCTGCACGTAAAGAACCCGCTAGAGCTTCATCACGAATGACGACTTGAACAGAACCTGTCGCATCTCGTAGATCAATAAATGCAACTCCGCCATGATCGCGGCGACGAGCAACCCAACCTGCCAGGGTGACTGTCTGTCCAGCGTGAGAAGCACGCAAGGAACCGGCATCATGTGTACGAATCATTATTACTACTGCTTTCTCTCAGATAAAGCGCTCTTCAATTCGCTCATCTTAACCGAGGAAACTTGTCCATCACTCATGCGCTTTAGCTCAACTACGCCGCTGGAAACCTCTGTATCCCCGAGCACGATCGCATATGCGCTTCCAGATTTATCGGCAGCCTTCATAGCGCCTTTAAGAGCCCTGTCGCCAAATGCGATCTCTACTTGAAACCCATCACCGCGCAACTCCTGTGCCAACAACAGCGCTGCTTGTTTTGAAGATTCACCCAGTGGAATCAGGTAGAGGTCGCTCACAAATTCACTGAGTGCGAGCACCCCTTCCGCCTCAGCTGCAAGAAGTACACGGTCTACACCTAATCCAAATCCAATACCTGAAAGATCTGATCCACCTAGCGTGTGCATTAGTCCGTCGTAGCGTCCACCTCCACCAATCCCGGATTGCGCACCCAGATCCTCATGAACGAATTCAAAGGTAGTCCCTGTGTAGTAATCCAAACCGCGGACCATGCGTGGATTGATGACATAAGAAATCTTGAGGGCATCAAGATAGGTACGGACTTGATCAAAATTGGCTTTTGATTCAGGGGTGAGATAGTCGATGAGAAGTGGAGCACCGACCATCAGTGCCTTTATCTCTTCTCTCTTATCATCGAAAATGCGTAAGGGATTAATCTCAGCGCGTGCCCTTGTGGCATCGTCGAGATCTAATCCCGCTAAGAACTGAACGAGGTCACTGCGATGAGCAGCTCGCGAAGCTTGGTCCCCCAGCGATGTGATCTCAAGACGATATCGCTTCAAACCAATACTTTTAAATGCGTTATCAGCCAAAGCAATGATTTCAGCATCGATGGCTGGATCATCTATGCCGATTGATTCAACACCTACTTGATAGAACTGACGATAACGGCCCGCCTGTGGTCGTTCCGCTCTGAAGAAAGCACCAGAGTAATAAACCTTGACTGGTAGTTGACCACGATCAAGTGAATGTTCGATCACCGCACGCATCACTCCAGCAGTTCCTTCTGGACGCAAGGTGATCGAACGACCACCGCGATCTTCAAAGGTGTACATCTCTTTACTTACAACATCGGTTGATTCACCGACTCCGCGGGAGAACAACTGAGTATCTTCAAAGACCGGTAATTCCATTAATTGATAACCCGCCAGTTTTGCAGGGTTGATCAGTTTCTCTCTCACCCATTCGAATGAAGCAGAACGCGGAGGAAGGTATTCACTCACACCTTTCGGTGCCATGATCTTCTCGCGCTTCATGAACGCAATTCTTTCAGATAAGGGTTAGTTCTGCGCTCAAATTCAATGGTCGTGTCCGGGCCATGTCCCGGGAGAACTCGTAGGTGATCTGGTTGAGATAAGACCTTTGTCGATAATGTTTTCTGCATCGCCTCATGCGATCCACCTGGAAGATCGGTTCTACCGATTGAGCCTGCAAATAACACATCACCGCTGAGAAGTACTTCATCGTTGACAAGAAACATCAGCGAGCCTGAGGTATGTCCTGGTGCGTGAATTGCTCTGATTGTGAGTCCAACCGCTTCGAAGATTTCGTTGTTTCGCAACTCTTCTACACGCTCGGGTTCACGCCACATTTTCCCCGAAAAGGTAGCCATGAAATCAGATCCGTGAATCACTTCAGGTCGCGTGAGCGCCAATCGATCGTTGCTATGGATATATGCGGGAATTGAATATCCATCGGCCAACGGTACGACTGAAAAAGTATGATCAAGATGTCCATGAGTGAGAAGAATTGCTACCGGCTTGAGGTTGTCGTGAGCAACGATCGCCTCAATATCTGGACTTACATCGGGTCCACCTGGATCCACGATGATGCATTCTGATCCTGCCCCTGTAGCCAGGACCCAGCAGTTGGTTGCAAGCATTGGCGCTGGATGCACTCGGATCAACATCTCTAGCCTCCGCGCGGATGAAATTACGCTCAGTTTTTGAGGCGTTAGTAAGACAGGGTACCTTTGTCCTCCCATCATTGGTTGCATTAACGAAGGCCTCACTGGCCAACGCGCTGAAAGGAATGACTATGACCACGGAGAATCCAAACCCATCACAGGTTGCACCTCAGATCAGTGCCGCATCGGCCCTCATCGGAGATCCTTCACAATTTGGTCGAGTCGGCGACGATGGCAATGTATATGTGCGCACATCACAAGGCGAAAAAATAGTTGGTTCATACCCAGGTAAGAGCGCTGAAGAAGCCCTCGCCTATTTCGTGCGTAAATTTGAATCTTTAGCGTCAGATGTTGCACTCACGGCAGCTCGCATCACATCAGGTGCGATGGTTCCCGATGACGCTTACGAAGCTGTGAAGAAATTGCGCCAGCAAGTGCGCGAACTCAACGGCGTTGGAGATCTTGAAGCGTTGGCAGCATCTGTCGAGCAGATCGAGCCCCTCATCGAAGGTCACCGTGAAAAGTTTGAGGCTAAGAAGCAGGCGGAGGCAGAGCAGAAGGCAGCTCGCCGCGAACAGGTACTTGTTGAGAAGGAAAAAATTGTTGTTGAAGCTGAATCTCTCGCTCTCTCTGAAAGTTGGAAAGCAACTGGCGAAAGATTGAAAACTCTTCTTGATGAGTGGAAGAGCGCTCCTCGTCTAGATAAGAAGACAGATGGCGATCTGTGGAAGCGTTTCTCAGCCTCACGAAATAAGTTTGATAAGCGCCGCCGCACACACTTCGCAGCACTTGAGGCAACGGCTTCTGTTGTCTCAACAGCAAAAATCGCTATCGTCGAAGAAGCGGAAAAATTAGCGACCTCCACGGATTGGGTTCCGACAGCGCGACGCTTCAAGGTTCTCATGGATTCATGGAAGGCAGCCGGTCGAGGCAAACCAAAAGACGATGCACAGATGTGGGCTCGATTTAAGAAATCTCAGGACGCCTTCTTTGCAGCTAAGAATGCTGATCTTGAAAAGCGTGAAGTTTCTATGAGTGCAAACTTGGAAAAGCGTGAAGCCCTTATTCTCACCATTGAAGGCTTACTGCCATTCACCGATGTCAAAGTTGTTAAGAATGAGTTCCGCGATTTGATGCGCGAGTGGGAAAAGATCGGAATCACTCAGCGCGATAAGCGCGCCGCTCTTGATGCACGTGTCCAGGTAGTTGAAGCAGCGATCAAATCTGCCGAAGCTGAAGTTTGGCGAAAGAGTGATCCAGCGGCTAAGGCTCGTGCTGCCGATGTTGTTGCTCAACTCACCGCAGCAATCGAGAACTACGAAAAAGTTGCTGAAAAATCTGCCAAGGCTGG
>CANLHC010000036.1 GCA_947490625.1 Candidatus Nanopelagicaceae bacterium | reverse complement strand
AGGGAAGAGAGTCTGAACAAGTTAGCAAGGCCCTGATTGTTTTCGGCAAGGATTGTCATATGGGTATATGCCCCGCCGCCTGAGACATCATCGTCTCCGCCGCTAGCCCATTGCACTCGCTTTTTTTCATGGCGGGACTCTGGTGCTACATAAGCTTCAATCCCAATAATTGGCTTAACCCCAACACTGGTTGCCTGTTTATAAAAATCAAATGCCCCGAAAACATTTCCATGGTCTGTCATTGCAATCGCTGGCATTTGCTGGCGTGCAACTTCTGCAACTAAATCGCCAACACGAGCAGCGCCATCGAGCATCGAATACTCTGTATGGACGTGCAGATGAACAAATGAATCTGAAGGTGTTCCGGTCATAGGCTGGCTAAATTAGCACTTACGGAATCACAGCATCGGATAGCAACGCCAGGCAAGCCTGAAGGTCAACTGGATACTCAACCTTAAACTCCATCGACTCGCCAGTGATTGGGTGCGCAAAGGCTAACTCCTTGGCGTGGAGCCAGGGACGTGTCATCTGAAGTGATTTAGCCAATACTGGATCTGCTCCATAAGTGGTGTCCCCAACAAGTGGGTGATTGAGCGCACTCATATGCACCCGGATCTGATGAGTTCGTCCGGTTTCAAGTTCAACCTGAACCATCGTTACGCCGCGGTAATACTCAATAAGTTCGTAATGGGTGATGCTCTCTTTACCATCTGCAACAACAGCAAATCGGTGATCAATCTTTGGGTGACGATCAATAGGCGCATCAATTGTTCCAGTGGGAGGATCGATATGTCCTTGAATCATTGCATGGTACGTTTTTTTCACACTTCGTGTTCTAAACGCTTCTTTCAATACTGTAAATGCTCGATCGGTTTTTGCAACAACCATGAGTCCACTTGTTCCAACATCTAATCGATGGACAATCCCCGCGCGCTCAGCGGCACCGGATGTAGATATTGTGTAGCCAGCAGCGGCGAGTGCCCCAACGACTGTTGGTCCATGCCAACCTGGGCTTGGGTGAGCGGCGCACCCCACAGGTTTATTGATAACAACAATATGGTCATCGTTATAAACAACATCTAGACCATCTAATGGCGTCAATGGAATTGCTTCCCGTTCAATAGTTTCAGGGAGTAGAACTTCAATCACCTGGGCGGCGCTTACTCTTTCAGATTTTCCGAGCGGTATTCCAGCGCAGGTAATGTCACCATCTTCGATTAAGCGCACAATGGCAGAGCGAGATAATCCCAATACACGCACTAATGCGCTATCTATTCGCTCTCCTGCGACGCCCTCTGGCACGCTGAGTATTCGCAACTCTCTTGCCACCTGCGCCACCTACTTTTTCTGATCGCCCGTGGGGGCAAAGGGAGGGATCTCCTTAGTGATCAACAGTACTGATAGAACTGCTGCACACACTATTGCCATATCCGCAATATTAAAGACTGGCCAGCGTGGTAGTTCGATCCAATCAATCACATGGCCATTAAATAGTGAGGGTTCCCGAAAAATTCGATCGGTGAGATTTCCTAAAATTCCTCCGAGGGCCAGCCCTAAAACGACCGACCACCAACGATTAACAACTTTGATCGCAAAGTAAGCGATGCCTGCGACAGCAAACCCGGAGAGAATTGTGAAGATAAAAGTCGCACTTGTACCGACGCTAAAGGCTGCTCCTGGATTGAAGACCAGGCGAAGTTGTAGAAAAGATCCAAGAATGGGAGTCGGCTTCACCTGGCTAATCGAATTAAGCGCCCACACTTTTGTCGAGAAATCTAAGGCCCAAATCAGCGCTGCTACAAAATAGAGGCGTTGCCAGTGAAAAACGAATTTTGCCAAGGGCACTGCTAGCGCCGCTCTTCTTTCTGCTTACAGATCATGCATAACGTTGCGCGAGGAAATACATGGAGTCGCTCTTTACCAATGGGATTCGAGCAATCTTCACAACTTCCGTAGCTCTTGTTATCAATTCGAACAAGAGCGCGCTCTGTTTGTAAGACCATGTCGCGGGCATTAATGACAAGAGACATCTCATGTTCGCGTTCAAAAGTTTTTGTTCCTGAGTCGGCTTGGTCATCGCCGGCACCTTCTCCGGAATCTGCAATCAGATCTTCCATCTCGGCTTCAATAACTTCTAACTCGTGCTTGAGTCTGGTGAGCTCTTTTGCCAATTCAACTCGAATGGTCTTGAGCTCAGTTGCCGTCCATGGTGCTTCACCGGCAGCAGCAGTCACTGGAGTCGGTGCAGATTTGATCGGCTTAAGAGGGGCAACTTTCTTTCCACTTTTAACCGGACGAGCAGGTGGTGGCATTACAAGACGACGTTCTTCAATGACAGGCGCTGCAACGGGTGCTACCACCGTTGCCACAGATACGGTCTGCGACTTCTCGTCAACTGTCAGAGTTGGCTTTCCACTTTTTGAAGGAAATGGTCGACCTGGTGCGCTCTTCTTTACGGGAGCTTTCTTGACCGGCGCTTTCTTTGCTGGCGCTTTCTTCACAACTTTTTTAACCGCTGCTTTCTTTACAGCAGCCTTCTTCACTGCAGCTTTCTTTACGGCAGATTTCTTGACCGGCGCCTTCTTCTTCGCTTTGGAAGAGGAGGCGGCGGCCTTCTTCACTACCTTTTTTGCTGACACGCCGCGCACCCTATGCGCTTTTTCCACTTCTACCAAATATGCCACTCGAGTTCACAGGATATTAGTTGAGAACGCGCTTGCCCTTTGGGCTCCTCGTCGCCAACGACCAACTCCCCTGCATTAGACTCGACCCCCTCATGAGTTCACAATTTCGCCCGCTTCCCACGCAGATCGATCTGCCAGCGATGGAGCGGTCCATCCTTGATTTATGGCGGCGCGACGAGATATTTGAGCGCTCACTGTCGGCACGTGAAGGTCAAGAGCCGTGGACATTTTTTGAAGGTCCACCCACGGCTAACGGAATGCCTGGAACTCACCACATTGAAGCTCGAGTCTTTAAAGATGTTTTTCCGCGCTTTCACACGATGAAGGGCAAGTTCGTTTCTCGTAAAGCGGGATGGGATTGCCATGGACTACCAGTTGAAATTGCCGTTGAGAAAGAACTTGGCTTCTCCGGTAAAGGAGATATTGAAAAATATGGAATTGCAGCGTTCAATGACAAATGCCGTGACTCGGTAACTCGGCATGTAGGCGCTTTCACAACAATGACAGAGCGCATGGGTTTCTGGGTTGATTTTGATCAGGCGTATTGGACGATGTCACCAGAGTATGTCGAAAGTGTGTGGTGGTCGCTCAAAGAGATCTGGAAGAAAGGTCTGCTGGTTCAAGATCATCGTGTGGCTCCTTACTGTCCACGGTGCGGAACGGGCTTAAGTGATCACGAGTTAGCACAAGGCTATGAAACCGTCACCGATCCATCAGTTTTTGTTCGATTCCCAATCACATCTGGTGACCTTGTCGCTCTTGATGCAGCACTACTCGTCTGGACGACGACACCCTGGACCTTAGTTTCAAATACAGCTATCGCAGTTCACCCTGACGTTGATTACGTGGCTGCCCGTGTAACGCATGAAGATACAAGTGAAGTATTGGTCGTTGCCGAAGCACTGATCTCTAGCCTTACGGGTGATGTCGAAATTCTGAAACGCTTTAAGGGATCAACTCTCGAAAGAGTTCACTACAAGCGTCCGCTAGATTTCGTCGACATTCCAGATTCGCACTTTGTCGTACTTGCAACCTATGTGACAACTGAAGATGGAACAGGACTCGTTCACCAATCCCCTGCCTTCGGAGCAGATGACTTACAAGTCTGCCGTGCATACGGGTTGCCAGTAATTAATCCCATCGCTCCTGATGGCACATTTTTGGCAGATGTCCCTGTTGTTGGCGGCCTCTTCTTTAAGGATGCCGATAAACCTTTAGTGAAAGAGCTCAAATCTCGCGGAGTTCTCTATCGCCATCTGCAATACGAGCACCCGTATCCACATTGTTGGCGCTGCCATACAGCTCTTATTTATTACGCACAACCATCGTGGTACATCCGCACCACTGCGATAAAAGATTCGTTGATTCGTGAGAATGAAAAGACCGATTGGCATCCTGAGACAATCAAGACTGGTCGTTACGGTGATTGGCTTGAGAACAATATTGACTGGGCTCTTTCTCGCAATCGTTTCTGGGGAACCCCTCTACCTATCTGGCGTTGCGAGAATAAACACGAGGAATGCGTCGCCTCACTCAAAGAACTTGGTGAGCTCGCCGGTCAGAATCTGCTTGAGCTCGATCCTCATCGACCATTTGTAGATGACATCACCTTTGCCTGCCCACAATGCGCTTCGATAATGAACCGTGTTCCTGAAGTTATTGATTGCTGGTTTGATTCTGGTGCGATGCCGTTTGCGCAGTGGGGCTACCCACATAAAGACGGTTCAAAAGAGAAGTTTGAATCAGCATATCCAGCAGATTTTATCTGCGAGGCGATTGATCAGACACGCGGCTGGTTCTACACACTCATGACTATTGGAACGCTGGTCTTTGATCAATCCTCATATAAGAGCGTTCTCTGCCTGGGTCACATTCTTGATAAAGATGGCCGCAAGATGAGTAAGCATCTTGGAAATGTTCTAGAACCGATTGCCCTCATGGATCAACATGGCGCTGATGCGGTGCGTTGGTACATGCTTGCTGCGGGATCTCCATGGTCTGCGCGACGCGTAGGACACGATGCCATCAGTGATGTTGTGCGAAAAACCCTTCTCACTTACTGGAACACGCTCTCATTCCACGCTCTCTACGCCAATGCCTCTCAGTTCGATCTAGCAAGTGCGCCGGCCGTTTCTGAGCGCTCACTGATGGACCATTGGATTCTCTCTGAATTAAACATTCTGATTGAAGAAGTTGATAAGGCATACACAGACTTTGATTCACAGACTGCAGGACGAGTCCTTGCCACTTTCATTGATGATCTTTCGAACTGGTATGTCAGACGTTCACGACGTCGTTTCTGGGATGGCGATCTAGCCGCTATGGCGACCTTGCATGAATGTGTTGTCACTCTCACTCAGCTACTCGCACCGATGGTGCCGTTTATTACAGAGCATGCCTGGCAAGAGCTAGTCTTTCCGGCAGATCCTTCGCTTACGCCATCAGTGCATTTGAGTGATTTTCCGATCGCGCAATCAGCTCTTGTTAATCGAAAGTTAAGTGCTCAGGTTGCGATGACTCGCAGAGTTGTTGAGCAGGGACGCGCAGCTCGCGCCGAATCTGGAGTGAAAATTCGTCAACCGCTGGGCCGTGCTTTGATTTCGGCCCCAGGATGGCGCGAACTTCCACAGGAGATGAAAGATCAGATTGCCGATGAGCTCAATGTTCTTGAGCTTGCAGATATCGCAGATGCAGATGGCGACCTTGTCGATATTTCAGTCAAGGCTAACTTCAAATCTCTAGGTGCAAAATATGGTTCAGATGTGCAAGCTATTGCAAAACTCATAGCCTCAGCCGATGCGACTTCTCTTGTGAGAACGCTGCGCAAGGAGAAGACCACGCTTGTAGCTACATATGAAATTAATCTCGACGATCTTGTCGTCACAGAAGTTCCAAAGAGCGGTTGGATGGTGGCAAGCCATGACGGTGAGTCAGTAGCCCTAGATTTGACCCTCACACCAGAGCTCATCCAATCCGGCTTGGTGCGTGAAGTCGTGAGATATATTCAAGAGAAGCGCAAATCAGATGGCTTTGAGATATCTGATCGCATCAACGTGACATACAACGCAAATAGCCAGACTCAAGCAGCGATTACTTCCGAGCTTTCATTTATCTGTTCTGAGGTTCTGGCGACATCATTGATCCACGATGCAACGCTAGAACTGGGCGAAAATGATCTTGGGCTCTCTGCTCTCTTGCGAAAGAGTTAAAGAACGAGTTTTACTATTAACTGAGCAAACTGAATAGCAAGAAGAATTACGATGAAGGAGAGATCCAGAGATACTCCCCCGAGTCGCAATGGCTGGACATAGCGTCCTACGAATTTCATCGCGGGATCTGTGATGGCGTAGACCGTTTCAAAAATAGCGATCAAGAAACTATTGGGGCGCCAGTTACGCGCAAACATTCGTGTGTACTCAATGATTAAGCGAGCAAAAAGTATCAGTTTAAAGAAAGTGAGCAGATTAAGTAGAAGTGATTGCAGCATTTTGTGGGACTACTGCGAGCTAGCTCTGGTTAAAAAAGCTGGCTTGAGCATAGGCTGCTTTATCTTCAGTGCGCACGCTGACATTGGCAGGTGAGATCAAAAATACTCGGCTCGCAATTCGCTCTATTCCACCTTGCAATCCAAAAGCTAAACCACTTGCAAAATCAACAAGGCGTTTTCTTTCAGACTCATCCATGTCATCAAGGTTGATGATCACAGGGTTTCCTTGGCGATAGTGTTCTGCCATTTGTCTGGCCTCTGAATAAGAACGTGGGTGCAAAGTGATGATGTTGTATGAAGGTTCAAGGTCAACACTTACTTCAGTTTCAACTGTGCGACGTCCACCCAATACGGTGACTCCCACTGACTGAGTTGGTTGGGTGGCAGCAACTGGAACCACTCGAACATCTTTCTTAACAGTTTTTGGTTCTTGAGTAGCACCTTCTGGACCATCTACGAGGCCGAGGTATTCCATGACTTTATTAAGTGCTGACATGTGATTATTTTAAGGTGCTGCGCTGCGCGAGCCGAGTATTTGGCTTCCGATTCGAATGTGTGTCGCGCCATAGGCGATTGCGACTTCGAAATCACCACTCATGCCTGCCGAAAGGTACTTAGCCTCTGGGAATCTGCTTGTGACGCCCTCTGCAATGGCCGCCACTTGAGCAAAGGACTTCTCAGGATCTGATTCCACAGGAGGGACGGCCATCACTCCCATCAATTGCAGGTGCTGTGATGCAGTGACCGCCTCGCATGCCTGCATCAGTTCACCGGGTTGAAGACCCGACCGAGTGGGATTGCCATCGAGTGAAACCTGAATGAAAACCTGCAGGGATTTATCGCCAATAGTTCCCAGCGCGCGATCGAATTTTTCAATATGGGAGAGATCATCAAGTGAATGCACCGTATCCGCCCAACGGGAGATTGAGCCAATTTTTTTGCTCTGCACCTCCCCTTGGTAGTGCCAATGTGCCTTGATTAGAGAAGATTTTTCTACTCCTTCGGAATCACGGTTCTCGCCAAAATTATCAATTCCAAGCCCAAGCAGGATCTGCACATCACTGACTGGATATGTTTTTGTTACCGCCACCAAGGTAATGTCATCCCGAACTCGGCCGGCTAACGAGCAAGCGCGATTAATCCGCTCTTCTACCTGAACTAATGAGTGCGAAACATCGTCAATTCTCTTCTGGTTAGTCATAGCCAGATTAATCCTACCTGACGCCCCGTCACTCCATCACGGCGATACGAGTAGAGGGAGCTATCTTCGACTGTACAACTACTGCGATCAAGAACTCTCACTCCATTACTCTCTAAATCAAATGTAAGCGCTGCTGCAAGATCGAGCGCAAACCC
>CANLHC010000035.1 GCA_947490625.1 Candidatus Nanopelagicaceae bacterium | reverse complement strand
CGGTCCATATCCCAACCTTGGGCGTAGGTACTAATGAGCTCGTCAATTTTCCGTTTGTGAAGGTGTACCCCTTCAACCAATAAGCGGGTGTATTCACGAATCGGACGCGCATCTACGCCTTCTTCAACCACGTCTCTCAGAGATAACAGTTCAAGTAAATCGCTCGAACGGATATCAGATTCGTAAAGAAGGTCGAGAGTGTGCTTACGCGCTTTACTGCGAGCTGACACTAGTTTGCGCGGCCTTGGTATGAACCATCGCGCGTATCAACAACAATCTTCTCATCCTGTTTAATGAAAAGTGGTACCTGGACTTCAATGCCAGTTTCAACCGTTGCAGGCTTTGTGCCACCCGATGAGCGATCTCCTTGTAGTCCTGGCTCTGTATATGTAACAACTAACTCAACAGATGCTGGTAGTTCGATATAGAGCGGATTGCCATCATGTATCGCCACAATTGCTTCGGTATTCTCAAGCATATAGTTCGAAGCATCCCCAACCGTAGCCGCAGAGATCGTCATCTGATCAAAATTCTTGTTGTCCATAAAGACGAAATCATCGCCTTCCTTGTACAAGAAGTTCATCTCGCGCTTTTCAAGAATCGCAATCTCAACTTTAACCCCAGCGTTAAATGTTTTATCGACAACCTTTCCTGTCAAAACCTGCTTCAGCTTGGTACGCACGAATGCTGGGCCCTTGCCAGGCTTTACATGCTGGAACTCAACTACGGTCCAGAGCTGACCTTCAATATCGAGGGTCATGCCATTCTTTAGGTCATTTGTTGTTGCCACAGTCGCGCTCCAGTTCATCGCAACCGATCGATTTCAGCTGCTATAGATTTCCAAGTTTAGCGTATGAAAAATTATGCTTTGAGATCCTTCAGCGCCATCAGAGCCAACACGTAAGAATGTGGTCCAAATCCGCCGATTGTTCCAGTGGCAACCCCTGAGATCACAGATGTATGGCGGAACTCTTCTCTGCTGAGCGGATTCGAGAGATGAACTTCAATCAATGGCCCTTTAAGCATCGCCGCCGCATCACGTATGGCATAGGAATAGTGAGTAAAGGCTGCAGGATTAATAATGACCGGGGTCTTTGAGTCTGCGGCATCATGGAGCCATCCAATGATGGTGGACTCGTCATCACTCTGACGAACATCTGCAGTAAAACCTAAACCACTTGCTGCTTTCGAGATGTATTCGACGAGTTGTGGATATGAAAGGTTGCCATAAATGCTCGAGTCGCGAATATCTAAGCGAGCTAGATTCGGGCCATTGATTACTAGAACGTTCATGAACATACCTTCTCATATGCACTCAGGAGTTCGCCCGGCGCCACATCACTCAATCGATCAGTAATTCCGATTTCTGATATGACAACGAACCGCACGGAGTGTCCCCGGCTCTTTTTATCGCGCGACATGATGGCTCGGAGTTCGGGCCAATCGCCATCTTTATATGCAGTCGGTAAGCCAACCCCCTGCAAGATAGAGAAATGCAGTTGATGTACTTCTTCTGTGATGAGTCCAAGTGAGAGCTGGAGGTGGGCCATGTAGGCCATCCCGATAGATACGCACTCACCATGCTTTAAGGAATATTTAGAATGCTGTTCAACGGCATGTCCAAAGGTGTGTCCATAGTTCAGGATCTCTCTTTCAAAACCCTCTTTGAAATCATTGCCAACGACACTGGCTTTGATCGCCACAGATCGATAGATCAAATCCGCAACCAATTCATGACTGCTACGAATAGAAGCAAGGCTTTGACCTTGAAGGCGCTTGAGTATCTCTTCATCCCTGATAAATCCACACTTGATCACTTCAGCAAGTCCAGCGGCAAAATCGCGATCACCCAAGGTGGCAAACCACGACAGATCGATAAGCACAGCGATTGGGGAATAAAACGAACCGATCATGTTCTTTCCATAATCTAAATTCGCTCCCGTTTTTCCACCGATTGCAGCATCCACAGCCCCAGCAACTGAGGTCGGAATCGCCACCCAATCAATGCCACGCAAATAAGTCGCTGCAGCAAATCCTGCGATATCTGTGACCGCTCCCCCGCCGATGCCAACGATGAGATCACTTCGTGTGAAGCCTCCTGCCGCCAACCAGTTCCAGAGTGTGAGAAGGGATGCAGGACTCTTTCCCTCTTCTCCATCTGGTATCGGACAGTAGAAGAATTCACAATCGTCGGCTTCAAGGTTTCCTACCTGATCGCGCATAGCTTGCGTAAGAATTACTGCGCAGCGAGTTCTAGTTTTGGCAATCTCAACTAAATCATTACGCCAATCTTCGGTCATGAGGACGTCATATTCTCGCTCTGCCTTGACCCTTATCACTTGACTCATGACTGATCCTCTTTAGCTAGGAGCTCGACTATCTTCGAAGACACTTGTGACGGCGTGAGCTCATCGGTAGATACCTTAAAAGTTGCGAGCTCTTCATAGATTGGTCGACGTGCATTCATGAGCTCTTGCCATTTAGCTCGTGGATTACCCACCAGAAGTGGACGATCTCTATTAAAGCCCACCCGTGGTGAAGCGCTAGCTAAAGAAACATCGAGGAAAACAATCGGAGTCGGACTATTACGTAGGGCTGATTGTGCTTTCTGATCAAGCACCGATCCCCCGCCAAGAGAGAGAACGCCTTCTCCATTTTCTAGTCGATCGAGCACAACCGTTCTCTCAATCTCTCTAAAGTATGGCTCACCCGATTCAACGAAGATATCCGAGATGCTCTTGTTGCATTTTTTCTCGATAATCGTGTCAGTATCCGCGAACTCGACACCCATTCGTTGAGCTAGGGATTTACCTACTGAGGATTTACCAGAGCCCGGAGGTCCAATCAAAATCGCTGAGAGCATCGCTACCTGATTCGAAGATGATCTACATATGAATTGAAGTTGCGCTTGGTCTCTTGCACGCTATCGCCACCGAACTTCTCCAGGACAGCTTCGGCGAGCACAAGTGCGAGCATCGCTTCTCCTACGATTCCTGCAGCAGGCACAGCACAGACATCTGAACGTTGATTGATCGCCTTTGCAGGTTCACCCGTTGCGGTGTCGATGGTGTCGAGCGCTTTAGGAACAGTAGATATTGGCTTCATCGCAATACTCACGCGCAATATCTCACCGTTAGACATTCCGCCTTCTGTGCCACCCGCACGATCACTCCGTCTGACAATCTGACCTTTGGCGTTCTTTTCAATCTCATCGTGAGCCACGGAACCGCGACGAGTTGCAGTAGTGAAACCATCACCAATTTCAACACCCTTAATCGCCTGTATACCCATCATCGCAGACGCAATCCGCGCGTCAAGTCGACGATCCCAATGAACGTGCGAACCTAAACCTGGTGGAAGATTAAAAGCTAAAATCTCACAGACACCGCCCAGCGTGTCACCATCAGCGTGGGCTGTTTCGATCTCTTTCATCATGCGCGCACTAGTTGCTGCATCACTACAACGAACTGGATCACTATCAATTCTTTCCATGTCATTTGCTTCTGGTAACACTGTCTCATCGGGAACACGCACAGAACCAATCGAGAGAACATGACTGACGATGGTGATGCCTACGCTCTGCTCAAGGAAAGCACGTGCCACGGCACCGAGGGCTACACGCGCTGCGGTTTCACGCGCACTTGCTCGCTCGAGAATTGGTCGAGCGTCATCAAAGTCGTACTTCTGCATTCCAACAAGGTCAGCATGACCTGGTCGTGGTCGAGTCAGAGGTGCATTGCGCGCCAAATGTGCAATCTCTGATTCATCCACTGGATCAGCAGACATGACCTTTTCCCACTTAGGCCATTCAGAGTTTCCTACTTGAATGCTGATCGGACCACCTTGCGTAAGACCCAATCGCACACCACCAAGAATTGTTATCTTGTCAGCTTCAAAATTCTGCCGCGCTCCACGACCAAAACCTAAACGACGACGAGCGAGATGATAATCAAGGTAGGTTGAGTCGATCTTCACATGAGCAGGTATTCCCTCGAGGATTGCCGAGAGAGCCTGTCCATGAGATTCACCTGCTGTCAGCCAACGCATCCCCCTATTCTGACAGATTGCTCCCCCAGATGCCTGCCAATTTAGAGGAAAAGAACCATTACCGTAGCAATCGATAGAGACGGTGCTAACGGAATTGAGATATTTCGGGTGAGATCACATCGAGTCGATACGATCACATGGAAAAAGGCGGAAAGAGAGAAGCAGCCAAAAAAACAGTAATACCTTGCGATGCCTGTTGGGATCACCAGCAACGTTAATATGATCAAGAATTTGATATCCCCCATGCCAAGCCCGAGAAATATGTAAGCAAAACCAGATGCAATTAAAACAAATCCTGTCGCCACCAAGTGCTGATGCCATGGATGCCCTTGAGTAACTGCATATGCAAGCGAGATTAGGAAAAGTAGAAGAAGTCCATTGTTAGGAACTCGATGTGACTTGATATCTCTAAAAGTAAGCCATAGGAGGATCGGAGAAATCAGGGTAAGCATCATGGAACGCTAACGCGCCTTCTAGCCGAAGAAGGCGCTGAAAGAGGTACCTGTGGTTAACGAGAGGCTAAGAGTCCTCGAAGATGTGGCGCAAGAAGAGCGGGATCGAACGGAACTTCGACAACTCTCTCTAGCTGATCTATTCCTTGCCAGAGGAGAAGCTCTTTTCCGTTAATCACCTGCCCTGATCGATCGCTCCACCTCGATGCCAGCACTGTTGGCCACGGTGTATAAATCACGTCGAAGAGAAGCGCTGACACAGAAGATGAAAGATTTTCTGCGAGGAGATCGGCAGCACCGGCTGGTGTCGTGTTGATGACTAAGTCATATTCTGAAAGCTCGTGATTATCGCTCCAGGGCAGATATTCAAAGGTGGATGATTGAACGCATCGAGCAAGTGCATCTCGTCTGGTTGATGTGCGACCGAGTATAGAAATCTTTGGGATAAGCGAATCGATTGCACCGGCGATTGCACGCGCAGTCCCACCTGCACCCAAGATCAGCGCGTTAGAAAAGGTGCGATCTGATGAAGCTGCAAGAGAAGATACAAATCCTGATCCATCTGTAGAGGTGCCGTGCCACGTTCCATTCTTACGATAGAGCATGTTCGCCGAGCCAATTCTTTTAGCAAGTTCATCGAAGGAAATATCGAGCGACAACGCTTCTTCCTTCAAAGGCATGGTGAGCGAGAAGTAATCAAACTCATTAGCACGCTTGCTAAAAAAATCGGCGAATGTCCCACTTGGAACATCGATTGCCTCGTAATGGCCGTCGATTCCCAGGAATTCAAAAGCCCCCTGATATAACACCGGAGATAGTGAATGTGAGATCGGAGAACCAAGCACTGCGCCACGAATCATCATTTATCCTCGAACTTTCCGGCACGAAGATTCGCCTTGTAAATCAATTTCCATTCATTGAACTCGTCAAAGGATTGCGTGAATCGTGTGTCACCTGGGGCGACGGTGATGAAATAGAGCCAATCACCAGGGGTTGGAGTGACGGCTGCGAGCATCGCGTTTCGCCCAGGATTTCCTATCGGCCCAGGAGGCAGGCCAGCATTCCGGTATGTATTAAAGGGGGATTTAAGGAGAGTGGACTTGGTGCTCAGAAAGATATCGCCGCGCTGGGACTGAACGTAATGAACGGTTGAATCCATCTGAAGCGGCATTCCGATTTTCAGCCTATTGTAAATAACTCGTGAGACCTGCCCGAAATTATCATCTGTTCCTTCTGCTTGAATAATGGATGCGATGATCAACAACTCTTGCTCGGTGAATCTGCTTGTCTTGTCAGCAAATCCAGCTCTCATCACTTCCTGCTCTCCCCTACTGATCATCTCTACAATGGCGCGCTCAATTGGTGTTCCCTTTGCAAAACTATACTGTGCTGGAAAGAGTAGGCCCTCTACACGTGAAAAAGGCTGAGGAATAGTTGCTTGGGCAAAGGCACGATCAATCTCTTTCTGTGAATATCCCGCCTCTGTGAATGCCACTTTAATCTCACTTACCCAAGCACCTTCCTTCACGTTGATCAGTCCGGCGATCCGCTTATTATCGAGTAGCTGAGTGAGTGCATCTTTCGCGCAAATTTCTATGTCAATCAGGTGAATACCTGGGGCAATCGATGACGAACGTTGATCAGCGACTGCAATACGGAAGAAGCTCTCTTGAGATTTCGTGACACCTTTATCAAAGAGCTCCAGAGCAATCTCTGACCCAGTTTCCCCCGAAGAGACATCAATCGAAATCTTCTCTGCACTTGAAGAAACTTGGCAAGGAAAATCTGCAGCCGCTGCAGGACCGCGTTTGATTAAGGAAAGTCCAGCAATAATCAACACGCTTGCAAGTAGCGCTGCCCCAACTCGAAGTAGAGCGGGTTTATCTACGATCACGAGCAATTCCGCTCTCTAGAATCGCAACAGCTGAGACAGAATCGATCAACTTCTTCTGGTCCTTGCTATTTACTCCTGCTTGAGTCAAGAGAGCGCTAGCTGACACTGTTGTCAGACGCTCATCAATCATGACGACGTCGCAATCGAAATTCGATCTGAGTTGTTCGGCAAAAGCACTTGCCTTTGCACTCGATGCTGAGGGTTCGCCCGAAAGATTGAGAGGTTGCCCCACATAAATTCGAACTGGCTCATATTCTTTTACTAAATCTCCCACGTGATCCAAGAGTGCTGGATGCTTACTATTCAGCGGCTCAAGAGGCGAAGAGAGAATTCCATCCATGTCGCAGACCGCTACGCCAATGCGAACATCTCCGTAATCAAAGGCGAGTCTGCGACCCAGCCGTGACATTAATTGCCCGCGATCGCTAGTTCGATGGCCTTCATAGCTTCGGAAATTTTCGCAGCATCGGTTCCACCACCTTGTGCGAAATCATCTTTTCCACCACCACCACCACCCAGAATTGCACTAGCTACCTTTACGAGCGCTCCAGCTTTTACCTGTGGTGATCGAGCGGCCTCACTGACGGCAACAACCAAGACAACTTTGCCTTCAACTACGCTGGTAAGTGCCACAACATTTTTTGGGCTTCGCGCACGGAGATCAAGGGCGATCTCGCGCAAACTATCGGCGGGAATCCCATCAGCAAGGGATCCAGAAATAAATGAAGTTCCGGAAACATCTTTAGCGTTCTCAATGAGCTTACCGGCTCCTTGCATCGCAGCGGAGGTTCGTAAAGAGGCTAGCTCTTTTTCAATATCCTTCATCTTGGTAACAAGATCGTTCACCCGGGCAGGCAGTTCTTCAACACGTGCGCCTTTGATGATTTGAGTGAGAGAGTTAAGCAGTACATGCTCGCGTGCGAGGAATTGGTAAGCATCCGCACCAACGAGTGCTTCAACGCGACGAACCCCGGCACCGATAGAGGACTCAGAGAGTAGTTTAACCAAACCTAATTGACCGGAACGGTGCACGTGCGTGCCACCGCAGAGTTCTCTCGCCCAGTCACCAACGCTAACAACGCGAACGTGATCGCCGTACTTTTCGCCGAAGAGGGCCATAGCGCCCATCTTCTTCGCCTCAGCTTGTGACATCACCTCAGCGGTGACTGCAAGATCATTAATCAACAGTTCATTCACGCGTG
>CANLHC010000034.1 GCA_947490625.1 Candidatus Nanopelagicaceae bacterium | reverse complement strand
ATCACTTCAGTGACTCCATCTCCACGCATCGTTACACCGTATAAAGCATCAGCAATCTCCATCGTTCGTTTTTGGTGAGTGATGATGATCAGTTGTGAACTCGCGCGCAGCTCTTCAAGTACACCAAGTAGTCGACCAAGGTTGACATCATCAAGGGCGGCTTCAACTTCATCAAGTACATAGAACGGACTTGGCCGAGCCTTAAAGATCGCAATCAGCATTGCAACAGCCGTCAAAGACTTTTCACCACCTGAAAGAAGGGAGAGACGTTTGATGCGCTTTCCTGGGGGACGTGCTTCCACATCGACACCAGTGTTGAGAAGATCATCAGGGTTGGTGAGAATAAGTCGACCATCGCCACCAGGGAATAGGCGCGGGAAGATCTCAGCAAAGTGGCGAGCAGTCTCTTCGTAAGCCTCCATAAAAATCTGCTGAACGCGTTCGTCAACTTCCTTGATAATGTCGAGGAGGTCTTTCTTTGTATTCTTCAAATCTTCAAGTTGCTCTGCTAGGAATTTTAGGCGCTCTTCCAGAGCGCTGTACTCCTCGAGTGCCAGCGGGTTAATTTTTCCGAGCAAGGTAAGTGATCGCTCTGTTGCAGCCAATCTCTTCTCTTGCTGATCACGGCGGTAAGGAACCATTTCAGTTGCGACAATTTCACCTGACTCGGTCTCAATAAATGTTGGAACATCCTTATCGGGCCCATATTCGTTGACCAAGGTGGTGACATCGATTCCAAGCTCTTCGACTGCCTTGCTCTCTAGAACTTGGATGCGCATTCTTTGTTCTGCCCGTGCAATCTCGTCACGATGAACGCTAGAGGTGAGTTGATCAAGCTCAAGTGTTAACCCACGATTGCGTGCACGAACCGTCAACGTCTGTCCTTCACGGTCTGATCGAGATGCTTCTAGTCGTGCACGTTCAGCTGAAGCCTTGGCGATAGAACGCTCAATATGGATCAGTGCTTCGTAGGCCGCCTCTGCGATTGCTTGTGAAATTAGCGCGCCTCGCGCACGTGCACCACGACGAGAGATTGCGCGCTCGGAGGCTTCACGTTCTGCGCGTGCTCCATCTTCGAGTGCTTGCGCACGCGCTGCCAATGAATCAACGCGCTCTTCGCTTGTACGAACTGCAAGTCGAGCTTCAACTTCAGCGGTACGAGCAGCAGAAACTTTCTGACGAAGTGTCTGGGCAATCTGATGGTCTGGTTCTTGAATATCACCATGTTGCTGCAGTTGCTCTGATGCCACCTTCAATTCATTCTCATCGCGAGATTTTGCGGCAGTTGCTTCATTGATTGCGCTATTGAGTCGTTCAACTTCAGCACTGGCAGATTTCATGTGTTGACCTGAGACTGCTAGCGCCTCTGTAATTGCGGCAATACGAGCATCCGATTCATTGAGTTGCGAGAGCGCAAGATCAAATGCTGATTGCTTGCTTTCAACTTCAGCTGAAGCGGTGGAAATTTCAAAGGTGAGGCGATTGCATTCGTGGCTCAGGGTTTCCAGCTTGCCGGAGAGTTCTTCCATCAAAGCAGTAATCTCAATAAGTGAAGACGATGATTGAGATCCGCCTCGAACGCGCTTGGATGTGAGTAGATCTCCATCACGTGTAACTACAGTCAGGTGTGGGTGGCTTCGCAGAATATCGGCCGCGCTTGCTGGATCTTGTGCAACGACTGTAGTTGAAAGCAACGATGTCAGCAGATCGTTGATCTCACTTGAATGGAGATGCTGCAAGAGTGGAGTAAGGCCTTGTGGCAAAGAAACCGCACCCACATTTTCCCGATCAAGGATTAAGACATCTGCCTGACCGAGATTTTCACTGCGCAGTGTCCGTAGGGCAGTAACCGCAGAATTAAGATCCCGTACAACAATTGCATCGGCGAGTGAGCCTAAGGCTGAGGCAGTTGCGGCTTCCCATCCTGAATCAATACGAATCAGTGATGCGATCGAGCCGAGAATGTTAATGCCACGTGAATTGTTGACCAGTGCTGCCCCGCCATCTCGACTGCTCGAGGTAATGCGCATAACATCAAGTTTGGACTCGATGGCATTCTTTTCACGTTCTGTATTTCTCTCAAGATCAACGAGATCGCTGAGCTTCTTCTTTGCAGCTTCAAGTTCGCGCTTGGCTGTTTCAAAGAGAGAGTCGAGCCCCTGTTCGCCAGCATCGGCGCCTGCGATCTCCATCTCAAGAGTGGAGTACTCTCGCGCTGCGCCATCGACGCGCTCTTGCGCACCATCACGAGCTTTAATCAAACGTGAAATTTCTTCAGCAATTGCATCAAGGCGCGCGGCAAGGGATTTGATATGGCCTTCTTGCCTTGCAGTGCCTTCACGTTGATCTGCAATGGCACGAAGAGTTGCAGCAATTTTATCTTCTTCGCTCTTAAGAGCTATCTCATCTGCAGCGAGCTGTTGAGTTGAAGACTGAAGGAGAGAGCGTGCGGACTCGACACTTTTTCGCAGCTCCTCTTCTTCGGTACGCAACAAGAGCGCTTCACGTTCGAGAGCTTGCGGATCACGCCCGGCATCTCTTGCTTCTTGTGCCTCTTCGGCCAAAAATCGTGAACGTTCTTGGGCAAGTGATTGTGTACCGCGAAACTTCTCTCGCAACCCCGATAGCGCGTAGAAATTTTCCTGCGCTTGAATCAGAAGAGGGCTCTCGATAGCTGATTGTGCATCAAGTGATTCTTCTTGTCGTCGTACAGAATCAAGTTCAGTCTCAACCTCTGATCGGCGAGCGCGTAGGGCGGTTTCATCAGCTACTTCAGCATCGAGTGTGCGCGAAAGCGAGATGAAATCATCTGCCAGCAATCTCAACTTCGCATCTCGAAGATCGGCTTGAATTGTCGCCGCCTTCTTAGCAACCTCGGCCTGCTTACCAAGTGGGCGCAGTTGTCTACGTAGCTCAACTGTTAAATCCTGCACACGAGCCAGGTTGGCCTGCATAGAATCAAGTTTGCGCAGCGCCTTCTCTTTACGCTTACGGTGTTTAAGCACACCGGCTGCCTCTTCAATAAATCCGCGACGATCTTCCGGCGTTGCCATCAAAATTGCATCGAGTTGACCTTGGCCGACGATGACGTGCATTTCGCGGCCGATACCTGAATCGCTGAGCAGCTCTTGAATATCTAGTAGTCGAGATGCTTCACCGTTAATTTGGTACTCACTCTGACCGTTACGAAAGAGTATGCGCGAAATAGTTACTTCACTAAATTCAATAGGTAGTGCGCCATCAGAGTTATCGATAGTGAGTGATACTTCGGCGCGACCAAGCGGGGCTCGCCCTGATGTACCGGCAAAGATGACATCTTCCATCTTTCCGCCACGAAGTGATTTAGCGCCTTGTTCACCCATAACCCAGGTGAGTGCATCAACAACGTTAGATTTTCCTGAACCGTTGGGGCCGACCACACAAGTGATCCCTGGTTCTAGCCGAAGAGTCGTCGCCGAAGCAAAGGACTTAAAGCCCTTGAGGGTCATGCTCTTCAAATACACGTGGGTAAACCTATCTGTTTATAGGCTCAGTTTTTCGTAGGCACTACGGGCAGCAGCCTGTTCAGCTTCACGCTTGCTCTTACCAGCGCCGTCGGCAATAGCTTCTCCCCCAACAACTGCTGTAGCGGTGAAGGATTTATCATGGTCAGGACCACTTTCAATGACCGCGTATTCGAGGGTTCCTTTTCCTAGGGAGGCGACGAGTTCTTGTAGCGCCGTCTTGCCATCAAGGCCAGCACCCTTTGCCATCGCCTCTTCCAGTGTCTGCTTAATCAAGGCCTGTACGACAGTTGCTGTGGTTGCAAAGCCGGTATCGAGATAGATGGCACCGATGAGAGCTTCGAGTGCATCTGCTAGCAATGAGTTTTTATCGCGACCATTGGTGACTTCTTCACCTTTGCCAAGGCGAATGTATTTTCCAAGTTCAAGTGTGCGGGCAATATCTGCCAACGCTCGCATATTTACTATTCCAGAACGCAGTGGCGAGAGTCGACTCTCATCTAAATCGGGATAACGAAGGTAGAGCTCTTCTGTGACAACTAGTCCGAGAATTGAATCCCCTAAGAATTCGAGGCGCTCATTGGTGAGCGTCGAACCATTTTCATAGGCGAATGAACGATGTGTCAGCGCTAACTCAAGAAGTTGCTGATCAATCTCAACTCCCAGAGCTTTATTGAGTTCAGGGAACAGGAGAAACCTTCGATCAGATATCTATAACTTGTCGACGGTTATATGTTCCACACGTCGGGCAAGCAATGTGTTGCAACTTTGGCTGTTGGCACTGTGAGCAAGGTGCAAGAGATGCTGCAGTTGTCTTCCACATGCTTCGACGTGAACGTGTCTTTGAACGAGACATCTTTCGCTTTGGTACTGGCACGAGGTGGACCGCCCTTCCTTTTTAGTGAACCGAAGGCTCTATGTGAGAGCTTCGAGGTATGGGAGAAGTATCCCCTAAGAGTCCAGATTCTTAAAATCCAGCCCAGCCAAACCGGTCCAGCGGGCATCGATGACCTCATGGGCATGGTCTTGCGGCAATACCGCCCACTTCTGACCGCAATCAGGGCAGAGGCCTAAACACTCGGGATCGCATAAAGGATTCACCGGTAAGTCCAGGACGATGGCATCACGAATCGGTGGCTCCAGATCCATGATCACTCCATCAAGAAAGAGAACATCTTCGATCTCTAAGTCATCATCGACTGGTTGATCACGCCTGACGCGTGCACCTTTCTTCGGTGCATCCTCTTCATAAAGATATAACTCTTGAATTTTTCGATCGATTTCAACTTCAACCGGATCTAAGCAGCGAATGCACTCGCCTTTTGCAACGGCAAAAATTTCTGCACTGAGCAGGATTCCTTCGGCTACCGCCTCCAGTCGAGCGTCTACTTCAATCACATCTCCCAGTGGAACTGCGATGAGCGGGACGCCCATGCTTTCGGGAACGATCAAATCAAGTTGATACTCCTTCATCTCCCCTGCACGACGAGGAACCTCGTGGGTATTGAGATGATAAATATGGGACGGTCGAACCATCTTTCTCGCTACTTTTCTTCAGCGAGCTGACCGAGAACGTCTTTATCTCCAGCGCCTTCTAGGCGCTCGCGTCCTCGGGCAACAGATTCCATTGTTTTATTCAAAATAACTTCCAGGGTGGCAAGGCGGCCGTCGATATAACTCTCAACCTCTGCTCGCTCTTGCTCTGCAAGTCCTCTGGCATCATCCAAAATACGTTGTGCTTCATCGCGTGCTGCTTGAACGATTGCAGTCTGCTCAACCATGCGTGCAACATCTTCACGCGCGGTTGCGATCAACTGTTCAGCACTCACTCGAGCTTCTTCGACGATGACATCTCGCGCTGAAATGATTTGAATTGCTTGATCAAGATCAGTCGGTAGCGCTAAACGAGCACCATCTAAAATTTCAAGAATCTCACCGCGGTGTACTACACACGACGCCGATAGCGGCACCCCGCGAGCTTCTTCAATAAGAGTTACTGCCGCATTCAGTTTTTCAATTGAATCCATGGCTACTTCCCACCTTCTTGAACACGAGACTTAAGGGCAGTGTTAACTATCTCTGGAACCATCGACGAAACATTTCCACCGTAATGTGCCAGCTCTTTTACTAGAGAGGACGAGAGAAAAGAATGAGTCGGAGCGGTAGCCATAAACATGGTCTCAACTCCTGAACTTTGAAGGTTGACCTGAGCCATCTGTAACTCGTAATCGAAGTCAGTGACCGCACGCAAGCCTTTGACGATACTTTGAATCTCATTACTCTTGCAGTAATCAACAAGGAGACCAGACCAAGAATCCACACGCACATTTGGTAGGTGCGCTGTGGTTTTGCGAATCATCTCCATGCGCTCTTCAACTGTAAACAAACTCAACTTTGTGCGGTTGACCAATACGGCAACAACAAGCTCATCAAAACGCGCGCTAGCACGCTCGATAATATCGAGGTGACCAAATGTCACTGGATCAAAGGATCCGGGGCAGACAGCGCGCTTCATATGGCAAACGCTAGCAAGAAGATCAGTCGAGATCCATTTCAGGCGTAGGAGCGCCATAGAAAATCGTTGTCTGGCCGTAATTCTTTTGGCGTAGCTCTTCCAAGCCGAATGGCCAGCTCATTTCACGTACACGGCTATTACGCTCAACGGCTATCAGACCATCTGGGTGAAGAAATTTCCCCGTTGCAATCGCGATGAGATTTTCAATCACATCTACATCTGAAAAATCATATGGTGGGTCAAGATAAATGAAGTGATACTGCAGTGGAGCGACACCTTCTAGAAAGCGATCAACTCCCATTGAGTAAAGATGGAAGTTGCCAGGAAATTGGGAACTCTTAATGCCTTCGTAATTCTTGATAATTGCTTGTGATGCTTTTTCGTTGCTCTCAACACAATGCACGGTCGATGCACCACGGGAAAGCGCTTCAAGGCCAATAGCACCGGTTCCGGCATAGAGATCAAGAACATTCAGACCATCGAAATCGCCAAATTCTGATGCAAGGGAGGAGAAGAGCGCTTCGCGCGCACGATCTGAAGTTGGCCTCGTTGAATCTGCAACGGCTGTGATACCTCTGCCTTTTGCGAGTCCTGCGATTATTCTCATCTACCTAGCCTTTATCTATAAATTCTGAGGTTGCATCATCTTCCACTTTAGCCAACTCTATCGCCAGCTGCGGATAGTTTTTCAGTGCCGGATCGGTCTGCAAGAGATCAATAGCATCTGCTCGCGCTAGATCAATCAGATCTTCATCCCTTAAAACGCGCAACAAGCGCAGATGTGAATGTGCACCCGATTGGCGCGCACCCAAAACATCTCCCTCGCGACGTTGCTCAAGATCTATTCGAGAAAGTTCAAAACCATCGGTACTGGCGGCAACTGCTTCGAGTCGCATACGAGCTGGTGATTCTGCAATTGCTTGCGTAATGAGTAAACAGAGTCCAGGGGCGCTACCTCGCCCAATTCGCCCACGCAATTGATGTAACTGTGAAACTCCAAAGCGATCAGCATCCATAATTACCATAACGCTCGCATTCGGCACATCCACACCGACTTCGATCACAGTCGTTGAAACCAGTACATCAATCTCATGAGCGGCAAAGGCGCTCATCGTTGCATCCTTTAATTCACTCGGAAGTCGCCCATGTAGAGGCGCAACACGGACTCCTTTGAGCGCACCCGTTGCCAATTCAGGAGCAAGTGCTTCAACGCTGACAATATCTGGTGTACTTGTTCCGTTGAGAAAATCAATATCTGCATCTTCGCTTTCGCCAGCGCTAATGCGTGAGGCAACCACGTACGCCTGATGGCCCTGTGCAACTTCTTCACAAATGCGCTCCCACGCTCTTTCAAGGAATGCCGGTTTTTCTAGCGTGTTCACTACATGTGTTGTAATCGGTGCTCGACCCAACGGAAGTTCTCGAAGTGTCGAAACATCTAGATCACCAAATACTGTCATCGCCACCGTGCGCGGGATCGGCGTTGCTGTCATGACAAGGAGGTGAGGAGGAATTTTCGCCTTACCTTTCAGCGCATCGCGTTGTTCCACGCCAAAGCGATGTTGCTCATCCACCACGATCAAACCTAAATCTG
>CANLHC010000033.1 GCA_947490625.1 Candidatus Nanopelagicaceae bacterium | reverse complement strand
GTGAGGCCAGTGACGATCTGTTGGGTAAGTACTTCACCGGGTGCTACAACAGCAACACCTGGGGGATATGGCGCAATCAGGTCTGCACTAATTCTGCCAATGGCATTCTGGCGAGAGACCATCTCTGTTTTGGCAAAGTAAGCATCGCGCATCGAGATCTTTACTTCAGGAATCACCGACCAGCTCAGGGCGGTGGCGCTAGGTCTGGCTGGACCTTGCATCTTCTTTAAACTTTCAATGACAATCTTGGCCAACCGATCAAAGTCGTCGGCAGCATCGGCCAGCGTGGCAAGGAATACGACAGTGTCGCTATCTGCCATCTCCACTCGGATTCCATGGGTACCCAGAGCGCCCTCGAGTGCAACCCCAGAAATACCTAATTGATTAGCGCGGAGAACTATTTTTGTGGGATCAAACCTTCCTTGCGGAAAATCGGTTTCATTGAGGAAAATCGGAAGAGCAAATTCTTGCTGCACCTGTGCTTTGAAACTTCTGATGCTTTCCAACAAATCACCTAAAAGACTTTCACCTCGACTTTGCAGTAGTGCGCGCACCGCATCAATAGAAGCTAACGGGGCACCGGCAGGAGATGTTGTATGCGTTGTCTCGAAACTTTGCTCGAGGCGGTCGCCACTTAAGAGAGTTGTTTTTGCAAGAAGCAGAGCTGAGGCGCTGTATCCAGGTAGAGCTTTGTGAAAACTTGTAACAAGTGCATCTGCACCAATCTGTAAAGCGTGTGCTGGAAGATCTGGATGGAAACCAAAGTGGGCTCCCCATGCCGCATCGATAATGACCGGAATCGAATGTGAATGCGCCGATGTCACCAGTGCGCCAATGTCAGAGAGTGTTCCGAGGTAACCAGGTTCTGTAAGCAAAAGTGCGATTGGTTTTTGGGGGAGTACGCGTTCAAATTCAGAGAGTGGAATTCCAAGCGGAACACCCGTCGCAGAATCAATTTCCGGTGTCAGCCAGAGCGGTTCAAGACCGGCAAGGACAAGTGCGCTTAAGACTGATCGATGTGCAGTGCGACTTAGTGCAACCTTATCGCCAGGTTTTCCAAGTGCCAGAATCACTGCTTGATTAGCGTGTGTTGAGCCACCCGTTGAAAACCGTGCAAAGTCCGCGCCCCATAATGTGCCGGCAAGCCCTTCGGCTTTTTCTAGAACCTTATTTGTTAACTTGATTTCATCTAAGCCGCCATAGAGAGGAATATCGAGATCAACCAGCGAACCAAGGCCTGCATCGAGTCGCGCGGCCTTCTGCTTATGACCTGGAATCGTAAATGGCAGGCGAGTACCTTCAAAATATGAGAGATAGGCATCCAAAAGAGGTGCGATGTTTCGAAGATCACCTGTACTCATGTGGCTAAGCCTAACTTCTCGGCCTGCCTTATTAATCCAAGGCTCTATGATTAATCCATGACGACGAGCTTTCTTGGACAGGATCTCCTCCCGCAATCGCGCCACATCGTCACTGCGATTCCAGGCCCCAAATCTGCTGAAGCTATTGCTCGCCGCAAAGAAGCCGTCTCAGGCGGATTAAGTATGGCCTTTCCTGCGGTTATTGCTCGCGCAGAAGGTGCGATCATGGAAGATCTTGATGGCAATCGAATTATCGATCTCGGTGCCGGTATTGGTGTAGTCAATGTAGGAAATGCCAACCCACGCGTTGTTTCTCGCGTGCAAGAGGCGGCTGCGGCATTTACACATACAAACTTCACAACAGCGCCGTATCTTGGATATATCGAGGTATGTGAGGCTCTTAACGAATTAACACCTGGAAAGTTTAAGAAAAAGTCTGTCTTACAAAATTCTGGTGCAGAGGCCGTCGAAAATGCCATCAAGATTGCGCGCCATTACACAAAGCGTGCAGCAGTTGTTGTCTTTGAGCATGCCTATCACGGTCGCACTAATCTTACGATGGCACTTACTGCAAAGAACATGCCATATAAAGAAGGGTTTGGTCCTTTTGCCAACGAAATTTATCGCATGCCGATGCCATACCCATATCGCTGGGTTGGTGAAGCATCAACAATGGCGGCAGATGCCCTCGATGATGTGACGCATAAAATTGAGAAAGAAATTGGCGCAAAGAATGTTGCGGCAATTATCATTGAACCAATTCAAGGCGAAGGTGGATTTATTGTTCCGCCAAAGGGATTTTTGCCTGGCTTAAGTAAGTTTGCCACTGAACACGGCATCGTCTTTATCGCTGATGAAGTACAGACAGGTTTTGCTCGTACCGGAAATTATTTTGCATCTGAAGATGAAGGTGTCGAGCCAGATATGGTCGTTACTGCAAAAGGAATTGCCGGTGGACTTCCACTTGCTGCAGTGACAGCACGTGCTGAGATTATGGATTCTTCTCATGTTGGTGGACTCGGCGGAACATATGGTGGAAATCCGATTGCGTGTGCTGCCGCCCTTGGCGCCATGGAAGCTATTCGTGAAGAGAAACTTGTTGAACGCGCACGCGAAATTGGTGTCACCCTGCATTCCACACTCTCTGCAATGGCAGCTAAGTACCCAGTGATCGGAGATCTTCGCGGGCGCGGTGCGATGCAGGCAATCGAACTTGTTGTGCCAGGAAGTAAAGAGCCAAACCCGGCTGCAATGGCGAGCGTGATTAAGTATTGCCAACAGCAAGGTGTCTTGATTTTGACCGCCGGAACGTATGGCAATGTGATTCGTTTCTTACCTCCATTGGTGATCAGCGATGAGCTGCTCAAAGATGCACTCGGTGTTCTCGACCAGGCTTTCGCCGCTCTATAAATCACCCCTGTCTCACCCCTAAAACGCTCACCCTGACCTTCCCTCACCCCTATTTTTGAGTCACCCTTAGGCGTGGCTAAAGCAAAGAGCGTGGGTGAAGGCTCACCCGAAAAGATCCTCGAAGGGGTCACCCTGTCGAGAACGCTCCCTCCCATGCTCCCGGCTAATTTCTTAGCTCGCTCTGCCCTCGTCGATTCTTTCGCTTTTCAAGCCCCTGGAACGACCTTGATTGTTGGCCCCGTTGGATATGGCAAGACCTCTCTGGCAACTGAAATCGCCCAGCGAAATGCTGATCGCACATTTTGGTACACGATGGTCGATGAAGATTCACCAGCTCGATTTAACGCACATGTCATTCAATCGGTACGTAATGTGATTCCTGGCTTTGCACCATGGTTTAACGAACAAATGAAAATCGAACCAATGGATCTCATCGTCAAGTTCAGCAATGAGCTGACAACCTACAAGGGTGATTACATCTTTATCGTCGATAACCGTCGCACAAAAAATGCACAAGATTTTGCTGTCGCAGCACAGATGATCAGATCCTTACCGCGTAACTTACATCTCGTTCAGATCCGAAGAAGCGCACCCGGTGCCTCAGTAGCCGACCTTGCACCAACGGGGAACTTTCAGACTATCGGAGCTTCAGAATTAAAGTTCAATTCCGAAGAAGTAAGGCAGATTTCGATTCTTAACGGCTTATCAACAGAGTCTGATGAAGAGCAAAAGATTCTGGAGAGCGCGCAAGGTTGGCCAGCAGCTGTTCAGTTGATTGCTCGTGGGTTGAGTAAAGGCGTTCAATTCACGACCTCTGCTGAGGAAATATCTACTTCGATTGAACCGCTCCGCCTCATCGCGGATGAAGTTGTGCGTGGACTCTCAGAAGATGAAAGAAAACGATTATTACCCCTATCTGCAGTATCTGACTTTACGAGCGAACTGGCACAGACGATCTTAGGTAAGGATTATTCGCAACACCGGATTGATTCTTGGGCGTCAGAGGGCTCGCTTCTGTCAAAAAGCTCATCAGATGAGCCGCGATACAAAATCCATAGTCTTGTCAGAGAAGCACTCTATGCAGAGCTTTCAAAAACAGATGACAAATTACGCGACGTTCACCACGTAATTTCTGAATATTTTGAGTTAAATGTAAACCCAACGCTCGCCATGGAACACGCATTTCTCTCGCAAGATTTTGTACGTTTTGAAAAACTCTTTCGTGCCGGCGCTCGCACATATGCCGCGACAGGACGAGGAAAAGAACTGTTACGGTGGGCTAAGTACGCAGGTGATGATTCCGTTGTTGGGCAACTGCAACGCCAGACCGTTGAAGTTGCAGGACACCTGACAAACCTAGATTTTGGAAAAGTTGAATCCCTTAGCGCCACAATGCGTCTGCAATCAAAAGGCACCGTGCTCGAGGCTTTCATAGATAGGTACTGCTCACTGATGCACGTTGCAATCGATATTGCATATGCCCGATTTGAAAGTCTTGAGAAGAATGCCAGAAGGGCGGCTCAGCCTGATGACCTTGCTCAAGATTCTGATTTCACTGATGCTTTATTCTCTTTTCGTCGTTTGGCTGGGTACTACTTCCTTACAGATCAACTCGAAAAACTAGAGGAGCTGGATCAGGAAGCGAAGGAACTTTTAGATTCAGCCTATAGCCAAATCGGGCATGTCCATCAGCTGGTTATCAGAGCCTTCTGCACATTTCAGCAAGGGTATTACCATGACGCATTCGAGTCAGCACGCATGGCTCTATCTCTCAGTGAAAAAAATGGCTTAGCAACAATTCTTTCGCCTAATGATGCGCGTTATATCTTTGCGCGATGTAGTGATGAGTTCACCGATATTGAAACATCAATGTCGGTCTTTACAGATGCAATCAATGATTCTGAGAAAAACCAACAGTGGGCTTGGTATTGCGCCTCTATCTCCTTTGTTTCGGTGCATATGGCTCAATTCGGGGATATCCGCGGCGGGCTAGCGTTAGTTGCAAGCGCGCGTGAAAAAATTTCGATGATTCATACCAGGCATCAACTTGAGCCAATCCTTGATCGCGCCGAAATGACAATTAGATTGGTCACCGGTGAAACCGAGCGGATGAAAATCCTTGTGAAAACCGCTTTAAGGGGAAGATCAGTAGAGTTGATTGAATTGCATCTCCTTCGCGCAGAAGGAAAAGATTGGGACCCGTCTAAAACTCAAATCTTGCCCGAGAAAACTCCAAGCCAGCGAATCTATAAATCACTGTCAGCAACAGTCCACTCAATGGAGACCGATACAGAAATTGCGATAGCTCACCTCACCGAAGCTCTTCGGATCGGTGCTGAAGTGGGCGCTAAAGGAATTTTCTTGCGCCAGGTCGATCTTTATCCGTTATTTCACACAATTGCCACAAGGACTCCCACTTTCTACCACGAAGACATCTCACGAAAGGCGGCTGCACGAATGCAAGAGCTCCACTTAGCAGGTGACGGAAAACCAGAGCTAACAAAGCGTGAGATCGAAATTGTCAGAAACCTAGATTCAGGTAAGCCCATCACATCAATCGGGGCCAGCCTTCACGTTTCACATAACACGATGAAGACTCACCTCAAGAATATTTATCGTAAGTTAGCCGTGGCAGGCCGCAATGAGGCGGTAGAAAAAGCGAAATCGCTCGGCTTAATCTAACGAGTTGGACCATCTGTAGCCGTGGGATACTTGCCACATGGCCGATGAACTAGATGAGTTTGATGATTTCGACGACGATCTCGACCTCACTCTCTATGCCGACTCTGACGAGTTATTAGCCGAGGTCTTCACTCAACTCAATGAAATAATTGAGATTGGATTGCGCGTTAACGGTGTATTTCACTTGGCGCTTACAGGCGGAACTCTTGGAACCGATCTCACCAGCGCCCTGGTCAAGAACTGGAATTCACACCCAGGTGCTTTCTCTGGTTTACATATCTGGTGGAGTGATGAACGATTTGTCGAAACAGGAAGCCCTGAAAGAAACTGTGCGCCGGTTGTTCAATCTCTAACAAATTCTGAGATTCACGTGCATACCGTGAAGTCACGTGACGAAGTAGCAACTATTGAAGATGCTGTTGCAGCTTATGCGCGCGAACTCGATGAAACCTTTATGGATCTCACAATTCTTGGACTCGGACCTGATGGTCATGTCGCTTCACTTTTTCCAGATGCAGCGCAGATCGATAATCTTGAGAAAATGATTGCAATTAATGATTCGCCGAAACCGCCGGCTCTTCGCGCTTCATTTACCCTATCGATGATTAATGCATCCACACTTGTATGGATTATTGCCGCAGGGGCCAGTAAGGCTGATGCAGTGACAAAAATTATTGAAGGAGATCTCTCGATACCAGCGAGCTATATCAGGGCCGTTGATCACACACGCCTGATCGTTGATACCGATGCACTTTTCACTGAATGACGAGACTGAATAACTAGATTAGACTGTGCACCAAGCGACGAAGAGAGGGTTCCAAGAGATGAGTCAGAACGCTACCTTTGGAATGATCGGCCTTGGCAAAATGGGTGCCAATATTGTTCGCCGTCTCGCCCAACACTCAATTCCATCTGCTGTCTATGATGTCAACGCAGATGCGATCGCCACATTAGCTGGCGAAGGTGCAATCGCTGCAAAAGATATGGCTGACCTCGCCGCAAAGCTGACGGCACCTCGAACTGTCTGGATTATGGTCCCAGCATCGGTCACGGATTCAACAATTGCTGCGATGGCTGAGCACCTGGAAAAGGGCGACACCATTATTGATGGTGGAAATAGTTACTATAAAAATGATCTTACAAATGCAGCCCGATTGGCAGAAAAAGGAATTAATTTTGTCGATGTCGGAACATCCGGTGGTGTCTATGGCTTAGAGCGCGGATATTCATTGATGATTGGTGGAGATGCCGCAGTTGTCGCATCGCTGGATCCAATCTTTAAAGCACTTTGCCCAGGTGTTGAATCAGCCGAGCGCACACCAGGTCGCACCGGAGAGCCAGCCCAACCCGAATACGGATATCTCCATTGCGGCCCAGTTGGTGCCGGTCACTTTGTAAAGATGATTCATAACGGAATTGAGTACGGCATGATGGCAGCATTTGCTGAAGGCCTAGCAATTTTTGACGCCGCCGATGAGATGACACCTGCTTATGATTTAGATATTCCTGCAATCACTGAAGTGTGGCGTCGCGGTTCAGTCGTAGCTTCATGGCTGTTAGATCTGACTGCGCAAGCACTTGTGGAATCAGAAGAACTCACCGAGTATTCAACTCAAGTTAGCGATAGCGGTGAAGGTCGCTGGACAGTGCAAGCGGCTATTGAGGCAGGTATTCCTGCCCACGTTCTTAGCGCATCGCTGTATTCACGATTTGCATCGAGAAATAATGATGAGTTTGCAAACCGCGTCTTAAGTGCCATGAGATATAAATTCGGTGGCCATAATGAAAAGCCCCAGGGTTAACAATTGAAAGCTGATGCTTTAGTTCTCTTTGGCGCAACCGGAGATTTAGCGAAGAAGAAGTTATTTCCTGCCCTCTATGACCTGCAAGAACTTAATGAACTTGATCTGCAGATTTTTGGAGTCGCCTCATCCAAATGGAGCCAAGAAGTCTTTCGGGGAAATGTAGAGAGTGCTATTCGGGCTCGTAAACCAGATGCCGACGAAGCTATTCTCTCTAAATTACTTAATGAGATGCAGCTACTCGTTGGCGATTATGAAGACCCCGATACATTCGTCAAACTTGCCGAATTAATTAAAGATTTCAAGCTTCCGGTGATCTACCTGGCAATCGCCCCAGAGCACTTTGCAAAAATCGCACAGGGATTGGCCAGCGTTGGGATTACCAAGAAGGCACGAGTTGTTGTTGAAAAACCTTTCGGACGTGATCTTGAATCTGCCATTGCGCTCGATCGTGAACTCAAGCAAGTGTTGCCTGAAGATCAGATCTATCGCATCGACCATTATTTGGGGAAAGAGGCGGTAGAAGATCTCCTTGTGTTCCGCTTTGCTAACACTCTCTTTGAGCCTGTCTGGAATCGAAATTATGTCTCAAATATCCAGATCACAATGGCTGAAA
>CANLHC010000032.1 GCA_947490625.1 Candidatus Nanopelagicaceae bacterium | reverse complement strand
TATTGGGTTGGTAAAGAAAGAACCAGCAGACCAAGAGTCACGATCTTCCGGTAATAGCAGCATTCCCTTGCTGGCTCGTAGTTCGAGAACCGTGTGACGTACTTGTTGTGTCGGGGCTTTCTCGCCCATCTGAATATCCAGTTTTTTTGCAAGTTCTAAATATGTAATCGGATCGCTGGAATCACCGATACGAATTTGGAATTGAACTTCCAAGATAATGAATTGACCAGGATTTTTCTTAAAGATTGAAGATCGGTATTCAAATTCACATTCCTGGTTGGTAAAGGTTCTAATTGCCTTTGCCACGCGATCGTAGGTACGAACACGGGTAATGAATTCAGAGACTTCATGGCCATATGCGCCAATATTTTGAATCGGTGCCGCACCGACTGTTCCAGGAATTCCACTTAAGGTTTCTAATCCGGCAAAGCCGCGCTCGATTGTAAGTGCTACAAAGTCATCCCAATTTTCACCCGCACCAATAGTTAATGTCGCACCGCTACACGCATCAACCTCAGCGACAAGTGCGCTGTTAGTAATGTGAATGACGGTGCCTGCAAAACCAGCATCAGATATCAAAACGTTCGTGCCACCGCCCAAGATCAATACTGGTGAATCTCCTGCCGCGACAAGGGCTGCGATGATCTCTTCTTCATTATGTGCTTCAACGAAATTCTTAGCCGGACCGCCGACTCGCAAAGATGTGAAGTCGCGTAGATCGGTCATAGGCAAAGGCTACCTGCGTGGCGAGAGAATTGCTTCTTTGTCACGGAATCGTTCGAGAATTCGATCGTAATTCTTCTTCGACTGCACATCTCGGTACTCCGGATCAACATCGTGATAGCCATGATGGCGGTCTTGCTCTAACGGAAGATCCATCTGCAACAAGTGGCCACCGGCATGCTTTAGCCGTAATGAGAATTCAATATCTGCATTGCGATAATAGACGGCGCGATTACTAAAGCCTTCTGCACCGATTGCCGCTTGACGATCAACTGCGATGAAGTAACTAAAGAGAACATCGACATCGCCATCACCTTTATCATCAACGCTGCGCCATTGATCTTCCAGGTTAATCAAGCCGCCCTTCCAACCAGCGGCGATATATTTTCCTTGCGCAAGAACTTCTAGTACAGGAGCAAGCGCATCTCCTGTCAACCGTGTCGATGGATCCATGAGAACAATAAATGGGGCCATCACATTTTTGAGAAGTGCATTGGCACACTCGCCCCAGCCACATTTTTCACTCAGGACAATAATCTTTGTCTGGGCATCAAGTTGATTTATAAGGGCACCAGGTTCACCGATCACGAGCAAGACAATAGGTACCTGAGAATACTTTTTGATAGATGCAACCGTCTCAACGCAATCATCGGTAAATCCATCAACAATCATGGTTACGGCTATCTCACTCTTACCAACAGCTATTGGGCGAATATCACGCGGTGATGAATAGATAGGAAATCTCTCGCGCTCTTTTAATTCAAAGCCGCCTGCGACATCAACGACGTCAAAACCGGCGGCAGCAATTTCATCGCGTAAGAGATCAGAGCGGGCCCAATCTTTGGCCGCACGGGCTGCGGTGCGTTCGTGCGCTAAAGCGATGATGTGATCAGGTGCGCTCATGTGAAGACAACAGCCTTAGCCATTCCTAATACCTTGATACCAGCAGATGTTGCGGTGAGCTCTAAAGTAATTGAATTCTCATCAACTGCTGCAACTGTTGCAGTGACGGTCAGATCAACATCGGTATCTGCGGGCACAATGACTGGCTTAGTAAAGCGAGCGCCAAAATGCTTTACCTTGGCAGATCCCCCAGCCCAATCTGTTACAAACTTTCCAACGAGAGCCATCGTTAACATTCCATGTGCAATGACGTTGGGTAATCCAACAGAGAGTGCGAACTCTTCATTCTGATGTATTGGATTCTGATCACCGCTGGCATCGGCATATGCCTTGAGGGTGGCACGGTTAATGGTGAAGATCCGCTCAGGAATTGCTGTACCTATTTCAATCATGCGCGCACCACCAAGGTTGACCATGACGATAGAGCGATGGTTGAACCAGATTTAAGGTCGGATCTGACTGTGACGATTTCATTACCGGCAGCTACGCGATAACTCTCGATCGTTGATGAACATGTAAATGTGTCACCGGCTTTGATCGGTGTAAAGATTTCAAACTTCTGATCACCATGAACAACGCGGGTCCAATCAAGACCGATCGCAGGGTCAGATAAAATTGATTGAGATTGTTCTAGGCTGATTCGAATTGAAAATGTGGGCGGTGCGACGCTGGTATCAACTTCGCCAATTACGGCAGCGAATGCATCGATCTCTGATTGTGTGACACTCACGCTACCCGCACCTTCAAAGGTGCGCCCGACCGAATCGGGATTGAGCATTAGCGGGTTTCGCGGTGAAGTGTTGAAGCCTTGCAACGTGGACAGAACTTCTTAAGCTCCATGCGATCTGGATCGTTGCGTCGGTTCTTCTTGGTGATGTAGTTACGCTCTTTGCAATCAACGCATGCCATGGTGATCTTTGGACGTACGTCCGCGCTCTTGCTTGCCATGGTGTTACTCCTTCTACATCGGTTCTGACTTGTGAGGTGCTTAGGTTACCCACAGCACCCCGTTTGGGTGAAATTGGTGCGTAAAGAATTGGTAGCGGAGGCGGGATTTGAACCCACGACACAGCGATTATGAGCCGCTTGCTCTACCAAGCTGAGCTACCCCGCCAAATCTAGATATGAAGTTGTGTTCTTGCGAGCCCCCCACCGGAATCGAACCGGTGACCTTTTCCTTACCATGGAAACGCTCTACCGACTGAGCTAGGGGGGCAGAAGGTAGAGACGTGAGTGTACGCGAGGAGATCGAAAGTAAAAAATCGCGTGAGGTTAGCGACTGGGATCGAGCGTGATTTTCCCAGTCGAGCCGCGCGATCTCATATGCTGATGAGCCTCTGTTGCCTGGCTCAATCCATATCGGGATCCAACTATTGTCTTAAGAGATCCAGCCTGAATTAATGTGAAGAGTTCATCGATCACATCATGGAATAACTCTTTGCTTCCGAAGCAATGTCCCAACCAGAATCCACTCAAAGTCTTTGTACCGGTCTTTAACGTCACTGGCACAACTGGAGTCGGTGATACGCGTGAAGCCATTCCAAATGTAACAAGTCGACCGAATGGGGCGAGTGCGGCAAGGCTCTGATCAAAAGTGGTTCCGCCCACCATTTCTAGAACCACATCAACTTTTTTGCCACCATTTGCTTCAATAATCGCACCCTTGAGATCTGTGACATTGGAATCGATTGCAACGTCAGCGCCAAGTGAAAGTGCAAGCTCACGCTTTTCTGGCGTAGATGCCACAGCAATAACTTTGGCTCCCCACAACTTTGCTAATTGAATCGACATCACACCAACACCACCTGCTGCAGCGTGAACAACAACGCTCTCCCCTGGTTTCAGGTGCCCCATTGTTTTCAAAATATGCCATGCGGTAGATCCTTGGATCAACATGCAGAGTGCATCTTCGTCGCTAACGCCTTCTGGAACCTTAATCATGCCCAGTTTATTTGCAGTTACCTTCTGTGCATATCCACCCGAAGAGACCAGAGCCACTACTCGTGTGCCATCTGGTGTGCGTCCAACTACTTCAATACCAGGGACAAGAGGTAGGTTCTGAGGAACGAGATAACTGTTCTCTACTTGATGGGTATCAGCATAATTAATTCCAATACTTAAGACATCCAATAAAACCTCATCAGCACCTGGAGTCGGAATATCAAGATCAACAAGGGCCATCTTCTCTGGGCCACCGAATTCGGTAATTTGAATTGCTTTCATCATAGTGATGCACTCCAGACGGATGATTATTAGGTTCACCGAGTACGATGGTGATATGAGTAAAGTTATCACTAGCGATAATGAATTAGCAACGTTACTGTCGAGAACAAAGCGTGTGGCTGTTGTCGGTATATCCGATAAGCAAGATCGCCCAAGTAACGGCGTAAGTAGATGGCTTCTTTCTCACTCACATCTTGATCTCTACTTCGTTAACCCTGCATTAACTACTGTTCTAGGTAAACCTTGCTATCCATCACTTAAGGATCTTCCAGTAGAAATCGACATGGTCGATATATTTCGTAAAGTTAGTGATATCCCTGCTGTCGTTGATGAAGCTATCGAGATTGGTGCACAATCGATCTGGATTCAATTAGGGCTTGTCGATCAAATTTCAGCAGAACGCGCAGTATCCGCTGGCCTGGATGTTGTGATGGATCTTTGTATCAAGGTTGAATACGAGAGACTGAAAGGTCTTATTTCTCCTCAAGAATGAGTGAGACCGAATTAATGCACCACCGCTGATCAGTCGGTACGTCATAGCCTTCACCTTCAAATACATGGCCCAAATGTGAATCACAATTGGCGCAACGCACTTCGGTGCGAATTCGTGGAGCAAGAGATCGATCTTCAATTAGCGTTACTGCATCGTCAGCAGTTGGTGCATAGAACGATGGCCATCCGCAACCAGAATGAAACTTCGTTTCGCTCTTAAAGAGCTCGGCGTTACATGCTTTACACCGATAACTTCCGACCTTATCGGTATCGGTATATTCACCAGTAAAGGGGCGCTCTGTCGCTCCATTACGCAAGACTTCATACGATAAAGGATCTAGTCGAGCCTTGAGTTCATCTTCATTTATTGAAGTCATAGCCAGAATATTACTGTGATGCCGACTTTAAAGTCGTCCGGCTTCGTGCACGCGCTTGAGAAATTCCTTAGTCTTTGGATGAGAAGGAGAACGCAGAACTTCTTCAGGGGTACCTCGCTCAAGAATGAGCCCTGACTCAAGGAAGCAGACTTGATCGGCAACTTGAGTAGCAAAGCCCATCTCATGTGTTGCTAGGACCATCGTCATTCCATCAGATTTAAGGTCGCGCACAATACTTAATACTTCATTAACCAAGACAGGGTCGAGCGCTGATGTGACCTCATCAAGTAAGAGAAGGCGAGGATTAACAGCAATCGAGCGAATAATGGCGGCGCGCTGTTGCTGTCCCCCACTAAGGCGATCTGGATATTCATCCGCTTTTTCAAGAAGATCAAACCGCTTGAGTAATTCATCAGCTAATTCATTTGCTTCATCACGACTCTTTCGCTGTACCTTGATCGGCGCCAGCGTGATGTTCTCTCTAATCGTCATATGAGGAAAGAGGTTAAATGATTGAAAGACAATGCCGAGCTTTCGGCGAATGAGATCAACATCGATTGCTGGATCACTAATCTCTTGTCCATCTAGAAGGATAAGTCCATCATCGATAGGTTCAAGAAGATTGATACATCGCAAGAGGGTGGACTTACCTGAGCCTGATGCTCCGATAAGAACAGTTGCAGTGTGTTCAGGAACAACCAGATTCACATCATGTAGAACAAGGTTTTGATCAAATGATTTACGAAGATCAACAATTTCAAGAACTGGAGTACTCATGCCAACCCCTCAGAATTCTGCTTCTCTGAGCCCAAGCGAATTTGGCGATCAATAAAGCGGGTAAGCGGGATTGTTATCAGTAGGAAAAGGATTGCTGCCACAACATATGGCGTGTAATTAAATGTACGGCTGGCGTTGATCTGCGCCGCACGCACCGCATCGGTAACACCCAAAATTGAGACAAGACCGGTGTCTTTGAGTAGTGAAACAAAATCATTAAGCAGTGGTGGGATCACCCGGCGAATCGCCTGAGGCAAGACCACATATCGCATTGTCTGACGCGACGTTAGCCCCAATGATCGAGCTGCTGCTCGCTGTGATTGATGAACAGAGAGGATGCCGCTGCGGATTACTTCTGCGACATAGGCAGAGTAAGTGAGCACTACCGCGATTGTTCCAAGAACAATAACGTTATTTGTAAGGCCCTGAATACGTAGGGCAGGAACTCCAAATCCGACGAGCAAGATAATCAAGATCAGCGGAGCACCCCGGAAAATATCAATATAAGCAGTTGCGATAAATCTAAAGGGAGTTAACGCCGGTGACTTCGTAGTTTTAAGCAAGGCAAGGGCGAGAGCAATAATGCCTATTGCGACGCCACCAATGAGTGTCAATTGAATATTGACGACAAGACCACGAATAACTGTTGGAAATACTTCCTTGCCATAGTCCAGATCGAAGAAAGTGGCCTTTACAGAATCCCAGCCAGGTGATGTCAGAAGAATTGCTGAAAATGTTCCAAGTACAAGAACTGTTGAAATCAGTGCAATAACTCTTTTGCGAGCCTGCAGGTTCTTTCGGTAAATCTCTCTTTCGCGTTCACGCGCGCTCGGTGACCATGGCGTTGTATTACTCACCATAGCCACCGAGTGCGAATGAATTCACTGCTTATTGCGTATCGCTTATGGCTTCAATACTGGTGAGCCAGTATTTGTTGCAAGCCATGTATCTGTGATGCTGGCAAGAGTTCCATCAGCTGTGATGGCATCTACTGCACCTGACACACATGATGTCAACGCACTTCCCTTTGTAAGGAGAAGTCCAAATTGATCACCTGAGCCACTTGAAGGAAGCTGTCCGACAATGATTCCGTTTTCAACTTCAACACCTGAAAGATAGAAAGCGGTTGGTAGATCTACAACGAGACCATCAATTTGCTTGTTCTTGAGTGCTGATACACCTGCTGCGTTGTCATTGAATACGCTCGCCTTAAGGCCAAGCTGTGACTCAATTGCATCAAGTGATGTTGTACCGACAGCTGCGCCAAGCTTTGCACCCGCGAGTTCAGCGATTGATGTCTTTCCATCAATCTTGCTTCCCTTGAATGAAACGATTGCTTGTGGAGCTGTGTAGTAAGGAGATGAGAAATCAACTGCAGCCTTGCGCTCTTCTGTGATTGAGAACTGCTGCAAGTTGAAGTCGAAGTTCTTCTCGCCTGGAGTTACTGCGCTATCGAATGTTGTGCGAACCCACTTGACCTCATCCTTTGAGAAACCAAGTTGTGTTGCAACAGCATATGCAACAGCTGCTTCGAAACCTTCTCCAGATTCTGGAGCATCATCAATCACCCATGGGTAGTAGGCAGGCTCTCCAGTTGCGATGGTGAGAACGCCATCTGCGACAGTTGCAAGCTCTGCTTTTTCACATGAAGCTGATGCGCTCTCAGTTGAGTCGCTACTTGAACACGCTGAAATTCCGAATGCAAAAGCAACGGTCAACGCAATTACTAATCCGTTACGAATTTTCATACTATGCCTTTCCTAGGGGGTAATACCCGGCAAAGGCTAATAACCGCCTCGGCCCCTGTCTAGTTGCAACTCGATCGCACTACCCCGATAGCACTAGATAGTGAGATGCAGGCCCGTGTGTTCTGCGAAGTACACTTACGCCTCAACGCTCGAGCACGATTTCGCCCATAGGGAGAGCAAAGCATTTATGCCAATCAGAGCCCATCTTCATACTGAAGATATTGCCAGACCTGCATTGGTCCTAGTCCACGGCTTAGGTTCTGCCGGCACAATCTGGAAGAGTCTTATTCCTCAACTGATTAAGCACTTCAGCGTCTACGCAGTAGATCTACCTGGTCATGGAGTTGCAGAGTTACATCCCGACGAAAAGTATGATCCAAAATCATTAGCAGAAGCAATCGTTGATGAAATGGGTCGAACCCATGGCGTAACAGAAATGCATGTTGCAGGAAATTCTCTTGGTGGTTGGATCGCACTTGAGATGGGAGCTGTTGCTCCAGATAACGTGAGAAGTATTACCGCACTCGCACCTGCCGGGCTCTGGCATGATGCACCTAAGAGAAAGTTTCCACCGAGTCTTGATGCTCGAATACTTGCCAAAATTTCTCGCCACTTTATGACACTGGCATATCGCCTACCGCCACTAAAGGCTCTCGGTTATAAGAAAATTACCCATTTATGGCGCGAACTTAGTTTTGAATCATGTCGCGATTCAGTTTTAGC
>CANLHC010000031.1 GCA_947490625.1 Candidatus Nanopelagicaceae bacterium | reverse complement strand
CAGGAGTAAGCGAAAACGGTGGATACGCAGAAGCACTTGTCACAAGTGTTCGTAACATTGTTGCGCTGCCAAAGTCATTAGCTCCTAAGGCAGTAGCTGCGTATGCAGATGCTGGCCTTACTGCGTATCACGTTGCTAAGAAGGCATCTCGCACACTATTACCAGGTCAGTTTGTGGTTGCAATTGGTGCAGGTGGACTTGGACATATTGGTATTCAATGCCTCAAGGCAATGTGCGCTGCTGAAATTATTGTGGTTGATATGTCAGATATGGCTCTTAAGTTGGCTAAGGAGAGCGGGGCCGATCACGTCATCAAGGCTGATGGCAATGAAGTGGAAGCTGTTCTGCAGCTGACAAAGGGCTTCGGCGCTGAAGCGGTAATCGACTTCGTAGGTGAGAAGGGTTCAATCAAGAAGGGTCTGGCAATGACTCGCGCACTTGGTAACTACTACATCGTTGGTTACGGTGAAGATATCCAGATTTCAGCGCTCGATCTCATTACAACTGAGCGCAATATCGTCGGTAACTTGGTAGGAACATGGGCAGATCTAAACGAGCTGATGTCACTTGCTGAGCGTGGATTGGTTCACCTATCCACCGTCGAGTATGCGCTAAAGGATGCCGATCAGGCTCTGCACGACCTCAACGCTGGCAAGGTTAAGGGTCGCGCAATTCTGGTTCCTTAATATCAAAGTTAAGAAATCCTAAAGAAGTTTTAAGTAATACCTTGCAAAGTCTCGGATAACCACCTCATCAAAGGAGATGAACTGCTCGTGAAAAAGATAGAAATCGCGCAGTTCGGTGGCTCCGAGACTTTGCAATTGGTAGATGCACCTATCGCTACTCCTACAGGTACCCAGCTATTGGTGAAGGTGGCCGCCGCTGGAGTTAATTTCGTAGATATCTACCAACGCAATGGAAATCCCGTTTATGGCATGACTACGCCATATACCCCAGGCATGGAAGGCGCTGGAGTTGTGGAAGCAGTGGGTAGCGATGTTTCGACTATCAAAGTTGGAGATCGCGTTGCCTGGACCTGGGCGCTGGGAAGTTACTCCGAATATGCAATTGTGGAAGAGGCAAAAGCGGCAATCGTTCCGCCCGGCCTTGAGCTAGAAGAGGTTGCAGCATTTATGTTGCAGGGAATTACTGGCCATTACCTCGTTAACTCCACCTATGAAATCAAGCCGGGAGATATCGCACTCGTGCATGCTGCCGCCGGCGGTACTGGAAGTTTGATTGCACAATTAATTTTACTTAAAGGTGGAATCGTAATTGGTACGACATCCACCGAAGCTAAGGAAGCAACCGTTCGAGCACTTGGTGTGCAACATGTGATTCGCTATGACAAAGAAGATTTCGTTGCCGAAGTTAAGAAAATTACCGGTGGCCGCGGAGTAGATGTGGTCTATGACGGAGTGGGCGCAAAAACTTTTGATCAATCACTACTTTGTCTCAAGCCTCGCGGCATGATGGTGCTCTTTGGCGCCGCTAGTGGTCCGGTTCCACCATTTGAAATTATGCGATTGAATTCTTCTGGCTCGCTCTTTCTTACCAGACCAACACTTGCCCATTACGTTGCAGATGCTGCTGAATTTAAGGGGCGCTGCGATGAGATCTTTGATTTATTACTCAAAGGCAAGTTAACGGTCCGCATTGATAAGCGCTACGCCCTGGGTGATGCGCATGCAGCACACGATGATCTGGCCAGTGGCAAGACCAGCGGCAAGCTCATTCTGATTCCGTAATTGCTGCTTGTGTTACCAAATTGTTATAACCATCGTGTTACCAAATTGTTATAAACGCTATTTCCTGCGCCTAACTCACTGGTAGGTCCGGTGATCAAATAAGCCACCTCTGCTTTACCTAGGGCCATCTTTTACATACGATTTGGCCCGAGCCAAAAGTTGCGAGGGAACTTCGGAGAGAATTCCGGAGAGTTGCTTGTTAATCTTGGAAGCCGGGTTTCTTTTAATCTAATTAATTGAAACTTCTTAAAACTCTCTCAAGAAACATTCCTGAAAGGAAGTTTATGTTCACAAAGAAAGTTAAGTCATTACTCGCTGTTGCACTTCCAGTTGCTCTGGCTGCATCAGTAGTAGTAATCACACCTGCATCTGCAGGTGGCACTCTTACACGTACACCAGGCCAAGAAGTTTCATACAAGGCATACGGTGCTGAGTACGCAAACGTTGCTACCACAGCAGATGGCGACGATGCTTGTTCTTGGTATGAGACATCAAAGAAGGATTACTCAGGTAAGACTCTTCGTGTTCTAACACACGCAATCCCTAACATGGGTAAGCCAACAGCGCTTCACGCTAAGCAGTTCGAAGAGCTAACAGGTGGAAAGGTTGAAGTTGAGCACGTCTCATTCGGTGACCTCTACGCTAAGCAGCTTCGTTCATACCAGACAGATACAAATCAGTACGATGTTGTATTCAATGGTTCATACCAGATTGGTGATTTCCATTCTTACTACGCAAAGGTTCCAGATTCAGTAACCAAGGGCAAGGGTTCACTAGCAACCCTTACACCTTTGTACAAGGAACTTTACAAGTGGGATGGCGAGACCAAGCTCTTCGGTATCGACGCTGATCGTCACTTCCTTAAGTACCGTACAGATGTCTACGAGAATGCAGCTGCAAAGGCTTTCTACAAGTCAAAGACTGGAAAAGAGCTTGCAGTTCCAAAGACATGGAAGGAATACAACCTTCACGCAAAGACATTCAATGGCTACAAGCCAGCAGGTCAGCCTGCGGGACTTAAATTCGCTGGAACAACAGAAATCACTCAAAAGGGTGGCCTCATGTTCGGTGCATTTATCGACCGCGTTGCACCATATGCAAAGAATCCAAACGTTAAGGGTGGATTCTGGTTCGATGAAAACATGGTTCCACAGGTCAACAACCCAGGCTTCGTTGCTGGTCTAACTGACTTCGTTGAAGCAACCAAGTTCATGCCAGTCGGTGGAAAGAACTTCGACCTTTCAAAGGAAATTGAATCCTTTGGACGTGGAGATTCACTTCTTTCTTACACATGGGATGATGCATGGTCAAAGTCAAATGAGCCAACAAGCCCAATCAAGAACAAGGTAAAGGCTGCACCTCTTCCAGGAGCTGAAAAAGTCTGGAACCGTGTGACAAAGAAGTGGGATACACCTAAGGGTGGAGTCAACTACGCGCCATACATCGCATGGGGTTGGTCATCAGCAGTAACAGCTGCATCACCTTCAAAGGCGATGGCATTTGATTACCTCTGCTTCTGGGCAAATAAGGCGAACCACAAGCTCGATCTCACCATCGGTGACATGGGCGTAAACCCTTCACGTACAGAAGACTTCACATCTGACTTCTGGGTAAAGGAAATGAACTGGGGCAAGCCAGCAGTAGATTCATGGCTCGGAACAATGCAGAACTACGAGAAGAACACCAACCGTGTGTTCGACCTCCGCGTTCCTGGCGTTTCTGACTACATGACAGCTATGGAAAATGCAGTTGCAAAGGCCCTTGCAGGTCAAGCAACACCACAAAAGGCACTCGATGAGGCTGCTAAAGAGTGGAATGCAATTACAAAGCGTGTAGGCATCACTAAGGTGAAGTCTGCATACCAGAACGTGATTGCACTTGAAGATAACATCAAGTAAGTAACTCGTTTAAAGGTGTCGCGCGGTCAAGTTTTTGGCCGCGCGACACCCATGAGTTTTGCATATTGACCCGTGTAGTGGTTTTATTGCCCCTTCAATATCGGGCAGAAGTGGAGCAGGAATTCAGTGAAAAAAGGTTACCCACGCTTCTTCCTTCTTCCAGGCTTAATTTTGCTGATTGCGATTATTATCTTCCCGCTTCTCTTCACGATTCGTGTGACTTTTTCAAGCTGGAACGTTTCGCAGACTGGCCTTAACTTTATTGGTGGCGAAAACTGGGCCGAGATGGCCCGTGATACTCGTTACTGGGGATCAATGCTTCGCCTCTTCTATCTCTCATTTTTAACTGTAGCAATTCAGTATGCACTCGGCTTTGCCATCGCGCTCTTCGCTTGGAAGGGAATTGCAGCGCGACGCTTCTTCCGAGTTCTCTGGTTGATTCCAATGATGACAACACCATCGCTTATGGCAATCATCTGGCGCTCAATCTTCACTGAAGATATTGGCGCACTCAATGGAATTCTCTCACGTGTTGGCCTCAACCCAGTTAACTGGCTCACCGAAAGTGGACCAGCTAACATTGCAATCACTATCGTCGAAGTCTGGCAGTGGACTCCATTTATGTTCTTGATTCTCTTGGCCGGACTCCTCAGTCTTCCGAAAGAACCATTTATGGCAGCTGCTATTGATGGCGCAAGTGCATGGAAGACATTTGCACGCGTGACTTTCCCAATGATGGCGCCAATCAGTATTGGTGCAATCATGATTCGTTTAATTGATGCCTCAAAGATCTTCGACTCAGTCTTTACCATGACCAGGGGTGGCCCTGGAAATGCAACCGAAACACCGGCGGCCTATATCTTCCAGCGCAGTTTGCAGGACTTCCAGATTGCATACGGTTCCACACTGGCGCTGATGTATTTGATTCTGGCAATTCTTACCCTGACTATTATCGGAAAAGTCTTTGCCCGCCTATCGAAGCCTCGGGGGATCTAACTGATGTATAAAGTCTTAAAGGCAACCTTCATCACAATCTGGAGCCTCTTCGTTCTCTTCCCAATCATGTGGGCGATTACAACCAGCTTTAAACCAGAATCTGCCGTAGTTAATGGCGCCACCTTTATTCCATTCTTGGAGTTCCAGCCAAGCCTGATTGGTTGGAAGGCGATCCTTCCTGGTCCAGATTCAATAACTAATCTCATTACGCCAACGCTTAACAGTTTTATCGTGACTGCAGGTGCTACCGCAATCTCACTAATCTTCGGATCATTGGCCGCTTACGGACTTTCCCGCTTTACCTACGGCTGGAAGAACTACAGCAACGCCGACATCATCTTCTTCTTCGTCTCACAGCGCATCATGCCGCCGGTGGTTCTAGCTATTCCATTCTTCCTATTACTTAAAGAACTCAAACTTCTTGATACTCACCTCGGATTAATCCTGGTGCTTACCTCTGGCTTGATGCCGATTGTGGTCTGGTTGATGGTTGATTTCTTTAACGCACTTCCACGTGAGATCGATGAGATGGCGATGCTGGAGGGTTGTAATCCGATTCAGGCCTTCTTTAGAACTATCTTGCCGCTATCAAAGCCAGGTCTGACTGTCGCTGGCATGTTCTGTGTCATCTTTGGTTGGAACGATGTCTTCTTCGCACTCACCCTGACCGCAACAAAGGTGCTTACCTTGCCAGTTGCTGTGATTGCCCTCAACGGAACCGTTACGCCTTATTGGATCTTGGCCGCCTCCACCGTCTTCTCAATTATTCCGCTGGTCGGCCTTGCATTCGTAATTGAACGTTTCTTATCTCGTGGAAACCTTGGTGGAGCAGTTCGATGAAAGGTATCAAGTGTCTTTAATACTTAAAAACGTCTCGGTAACCACTGAGAAAGATGGCGTAATCCTGGACGATATCTCCTTCGAGTTTAAGCCTGGCCGTATCTACATCCTGATTGGACGTACTACATCAGGAAAGACTTCGTTGATGCGCGCTATTGCTGGCCTTTTGCCGATCGATAGTGGTGAAATCACCATGAATGGTGTGGATTTTGATGAAAAGCCAATCTGGGAGCGCGATGTTGCTGTGGTCTATCAGCAGTTTATTAACTATCCCAACAAAACAGTTCTACAAAATGTTGAGTTCCCGCTACTTCGTAAAGGGCTAAAGAAGACAGAGGCGCGCGAAGTTGCACTTGCCTCAATCAACAAAGTGGGCTTAAGTGATTATCTAGATCGCAAACCATCACAGCTTTCAGGTGGCCAGCAACAGCGGGTGGCGCTAGCCCGTTCGTTATCACGTAAGTCTCACATCATGCTCCTGGATGAGCCACTGATGAACCTTGACTACAAGCTACGCGAACAACTTCGTGTGGAATTTAAGGAAATCTTTAACTCTCAAAAAGATGCCGTGACAATCTATGCCACCACTGAACCTCCGGAGGCTCTGATTCTTGGTGCAGAGATTTTGGTCATGCATGAGGGACGAATCGTTCAATACGGTAGCCCAACAGAGGTCTATGAGCAGCCGCAGTCGACAACTGTGGCGCGGGTAATCAGCGATCCGCCAATGAGCATCTTGCCGGTATCACTCGCAGCTGGCGAAATTCGATTTAGCGATGGTTACTCACAACCAATCCCGGCGAAGATGAAGAACTTCAAAGAGGGTCGTTATGAAGTTGGTATCCGCGCAAATGACATTGTGAGTGCAAAATCTGGTGGCGAGAAGGGGACAATCTCATTGGTAGAAGTCTCTGGTTCAGAGACCCTGGTCTATGTTGATACTCCAGCCGGTGAAGTAGTTCTGCAAATGGAAGGTATCCATGATGTGAAGGTCGGAGAATCAATCTCGGTTGAACTTCCTAGCAACCGATTATTCTTATTCGAAACTAACGGGGCGCTCTGTGTCTCACCAGATGGCGCAGGGGAGTAACTATGGCCAAGATTACGCTCTCAAATATTGGGCACTCCTATAACAAAGATAAGGACCAATCAACCTGGGCACTAAAGCCCCTTGATATGGTCTGGGAATCTGGCAAGACCTATGCCTTACTTGGCCCTTCTGGCTGTGGCAAGACAACAATTCTTAACACCATCTCAGGTCTAGTAACCCCGTACCAGGGCCGTTTACTTTTCGATGATCAAGATGTTACTGATATTCCAACTGCGCAACGAAATATTGCCCAGGTCTTTCAATTCCCAACCATTTACAGATCTATGTCAGTCTATGAAAATCTCTCATTCCCATTGGTCTGTCGCGGCTGGAAAGCTGAGAAGATCAAGGCCAGAGTCCATGAGATCGCTGAGATTCTAGATATCACAGATAAGTTAGGTCGCTCGGCAGTTAAGCTCGGCGCCGATGAGAAGCAGCTGATCTCACTTGGGCGCGGGCTAGTCCGTGATGACGTCAGTGCGCTACTGATGGATGAACCGCTGACTGTGATTGACCCGCAATCAAAATTTGAGCTTCGCAAGAAGATCAAGGCGATTAATAAGATTAATAACTTGACCGTTATCTATGTGACCCACGATCAGTATGAGGCGATGACCTTTGCTGATGAGTTGCTGGTCATGAGCTTTGGTGAAGTAATCCAGCGCGGAACGCCAGAGCAGCTATTTGAAAAGCCTAATTCAAAGTATGTCGGTAACTTCATCGGCTCACCAGCTATGAATTTCTTGCCGGTGGAAGCTAAATCCAACGAGATCTACTTTGGTTCTACAAAGTTAAAGACTGGTTCTGCCAATGCGCAGACTCAGGGTAAGGCGATGGAAGTGGGAATTCGCCCCGAGTACATCTCCCTAGCAACAGGTGCGGGCGAGAACGTGATTGAGGCAGAGCTTTTGGGCCATGATGATCTCGGTAGCGTTCGAGTTCTTAAATGCGTCTCTGGGGGATTTCCTATCTCGGTAAAGATTCCGCGCAGCCAGGGGTTGCCGGCCGGTAAGAGCCTGCTTCTCAAGCTGCCAGCCGAGAAAACTTGGCTCTACCAAGACGGGCATTTAGCCTAACCCTTCGTTATCTGATTGTTATATTCAATACCAGATAGCGCTACAAATCACTTAATTTTCGCCTTGCGGAGAGCATCGCTATCACTTACATTTTCCCAAACACATTTCGTGTGCAGGAAGAAAGGGAACACGCATGAAAGATGGAAAGTTTGTCGCAGATGCCCATACTGGCTTCTGGGATGCAAGTAAAGAGAATATTAAAAATGAATATGGTTTAGCTTTTGCTGAAACGTTTTACGCGTTTCAGAGTGGCTTTAATCCACCAGATCCAAAGTGGACTATGGACTTCGATAAGGAGTTCCGCAAAGTAGATCCAGATTGGTATCTCCACCACATGTTCGTACGTGGTGAAATGGATATGGCAATTCTTTCTACACAAGTCTTGATGGATTTCTATCACACAGGATTTACAAACTCAAAGCGCAATGCTGAGATGGTTGCTCGCGCACCAGAGCGTCTTATCGGACTTGGTGGAGTAGATCCACGCGATAAGAACGCAACTCGTCACA
>CANLHC010000030.1 GCA_947490625.1 Candidatus Nanopelagicaceae bacterium | reverse complement strand
GTCCACTGTCCAAATGCACCGGCTGTGCTCTGTGATAAATCAATGAGGAAGCCTGCTGCAAAACCTGTCAGCGCTCCCATATTTGGCGATGAGAGGGCTGCCCATAACAGTGCGAAGATAAGAAAGAGTGAGAATCCCCCACCAGCGATTCGAAGTTGAGTGATAAATGCTTCTTGCAGGATGTAGACAAGAATGAAGAGTAAGGCGGTAAGTGAGATCTTACGGATTGACATTTACTCAGTTCCGCTTGAATTCGGTGACGGGGATTGGCTTGGTGTAACAAAAACGGTCACTGTCGGAATCGGTGTTGGAAGTGGCTTTGGTGGGATGAGCGAATCACGTGGATCAACATCTGGCGCTGCCAGAACAACGCTGACTACACCCAGTGATGAGAAGCTGGCAAAGAAACGTACATCTGCAGTTTGGGTGACCTCTCCCGCTGCATTATCAACGGAGGTCACTTCACCCACTGGAACCCCTGGCACAAAGGGTTGATTGTTTTCACTTCCGCGAGCCAGCAAGATATCGCCGACTTTAATTGTCGACTGATTATCTAGTAGTTGAAGAACGCCTTTACGGGTTCCCTGTCCAGAGAGAATTCCAATTTGCTGCGTACCCGCAACCCTGACACCAATTCGAAATGATGGGTCAGAGGCCAGCGAAATGAGCGCACTGTCAGTGTAAACAGTTTTCACGACGCCAATAAGTCCATATGAATTAATGACCGTCATATTTGGCTTGATGCCATTTCGAGAGCCAGCATCAATTGTGATGGTCTGTGTAAATGAAGTTGTCGCTCCTTGAGATATCACTCGAGCGCTAAGAACTTTAAACTCTGCCTTACCTGCTAGATCGAGTGCACCTTGTAACTGTTCCAGTTGCGCATCGATTCCCCTGCGCTCACGTAGCTGACTTAATAACTCACCATTTTCGGTACGAAGCTTCTCCATCTCAGAACGTGTTCGACCGAGATAAATCACATCAACAAAAAAATTGCGCACCGGTGAAAGGATGGTTGCACCCACACTTTGAACTGGGCTTAGTGCGCTCTGCGTTCCAGTGCGCAGCCCGCTAATAAGGGAGACGCCTCGCAGATCAAGAGTGATCAGAAAGAGTGAAGTGATAACCAGGATGATGAGCAGTAAACGCCCGCGGTTCTCGCCGCCGCGCGCCATCGTCGATCGACCTATCGACGAGGTTCTGAGATCAAGACCTTTTCAAGTGCCTCAAACTCTTCAATACATTTTCCTGAACCTTCAACAACTGCATCGAGTGCATGTTCTGCAATGTGGATAGGCATTCCAGTTTCACGACGTAGTCGCTCATCTAAACCTTTAAGAAGTGCACCACCACCGGTGAGCATGATTCCGCGATTAATTAAATCTGATGAAAGTTCTGGTGGGCACTTATCAAGGGTGCTCTTTACTGCATTGACAATCGCCTTTACCGGCTCATCAAGCGCCTTACGAATCTCTGCAGCGGTAACAATAATTGTCTTTGGAAGTCCGGTAGCAAGATCGCGTCCGCGGATCTCAGCATCCTTCTCATCTGCCAAAACATAGGCAGAACCAATAGCCATCTTGATCTCTTCTGCGGTTCGCTCACCTAAAAGTAGGGAGTATTCGCGCTTTACCCAATCAATAATTGCTTGGTCGAGCTTATCTCCGCCCACACGAATCGATAGGGCGGTGACAATGCCACCAAGTGAAATCACAGCAACTTCAGTTGTTCCGCCACCGATATCAACAACCATGTTTCCGGTTGGCTCATGAATTGGCAGACCTGCACCAATTGCTGCCGCCATTGGCTCTTCAATAATGTACACCTTGCGAGCACCAGCGTCGTAGCCAGCTTCAGTTACTGCGCGTTGTTCAACGCCGGTAATTCCTGAAGGAACGCAGATAACTAGACGTGGCTTAGCAAGCACACGACGTCCATGCACTTTACGAATGAAGTGCTTGAGCATGCGCGCTGTTGTATCAAAATCTGCGATAACACCATCTTTAAGTGGGCGGATGGCAACGATATTTCCAGGAGTACGGCCGATCATGAGTTTTGCCTCTGTACCAATTGCAAGTACCGCACCAGTGTCTTGATTCACTGCAACTACAGATGGTTCGTTCAGGACAATGCCGCGTCCGCGAACATAGACAAGTGTGTTCGCTGTTCCAAGATCGATCGCCATATCGCGACCGATGAATGTTGATTTGGCGCTCATTTATTTCCCTCCGAAGAAAATAGCTATCTCACGGGCTGCTGATTCAGGTGAATCAGAACCGTGAACAAGATTCTGTTGAACTTTGGTTCCTTGATCGCGTGCGAGATCGCCGCGAATAGTTCCAGGGGCAGCAACTGTGGGATCTGTTGCGCCTGCGAGTGATCTGAAACCTTCGATCACGCGTTGGCCTTCGGCAATAATTGCAACGATCGGACCGGAGAGCATGAACTCTACGAGCGGTTCGAAGAATGGCTTGCCTTGATGTTCTGCATAATGGCGTTCTAGTAGAGCGCGATCTGCTTGCATCATTTTTAAATCAGCGATCACATAACCCTTAGCTTCAATGCGCCGAATGATTTCACCGATGAGATTTCGGGAAACGCCATCAGGCTTGACAAGGATCAGGGTCTGCTCGATTTTCACCACGTCAGTCTATTGGGGATTTGGAGGCCCCTGCGACAGTAAGGCCGCACGTGCCGCCTCACCCTTTCGCCCCACGATGATGGCTGCCACCCATAACCCCATAAAAATTAAGTTCACGATCCACATCGCTGGAACCACGACGCTATAGGCCATGAGTGCGAATTGCAGAAGTGAGCCAAGGATCCACCCGGCCTTCTTTCGCAGCAGCCGAATGGCTAGAACAGTCATCACCATGAAGCCAAATCCATAAACAAGGGTGGCTGGCTCGTGCATGTCTTTCGCTAGCAACATTGCGAAACCCATAACAAAAATCTCCATCGACAAAACTGCGCTTCCTAATACCTTCATCGCTCCTCCGCAACCTTTTCTGCAAACTTGTTCTTTACATATGTGCGTGCTTCTCCAACTGTAACAACCGAACCAGTAACAACAATCCCCAACGTTTCATCACTTAAAGGTCGCACCAAATCCTTGATGGCTTTTTCAATAGCCGCATCCAGAGTGGGCACTGAGAAAACTCGATCTGCTCCGAAAATCTCAATTGCTAATTTCTCCAAATCTGACACTTCCATGGCACGAGGAGAAGAATTCTTTGTGACAATAATTGAGTCCATGAACTTTTCAAAATTAGCCAAAATCCCTCGAGCATCTTTGTCGGCCATGACGCCTACAACTCCGATGATTTCATCAAAGGTAAATTCAGATTCGATTGTTTCAACTAGCGCCATGCTTCCATGAGGATTATGTGCCGCATCTACAATAATTGTTGGATCGCGATGGATCACTTCACACCGTCCCGGTGATTTCACCTGAGCAAATCCCTCACGGACTGCATCAATGTCTAGCTCATTTTCTCCGAAAAACACTTCGACAGCCACGAGAGCAGCTGCGGCATTTGATGCCTGGTGTTTTCCATGTAGTGGAATAAATATCTCGTCGTAGACTCCCTTGAGTCCTTGAATTGTGACAAGCTGTCCACCAACAGCAACTGCGCGTGAGAGCACAGAGTATTCAAGACCTTCGCGCGCAACATCTGCTCCAACTTCGGCAGCCTTACGCAATAGTTCGACTGCCACTTCCGGCTCTTGCTGTGAGAGAACTGCAAAGCCACCCTCTTTAATAATTCCTGCCTTTGTCGAAGCAATTTCAACGAGGGTGTTTCCTAAGTACTCCATGTGGTCTAAGCCGATGGGGGTAATCACACTCACATCTGCCTTTACAACGTTGGTTGCATCCCATTCACCGCCCATGCCGACTTCGATGACTCCAATATCAATCGGGTGTTCTGCAAAGGCTGCGAAAGCGAGGGCTGTAACTGCCTCAAAGAAACTGACAGGGTTATCAAACTTTGAATCAATAAAATCGAAATATGCTGCAATGTCGTTATAGGTGAAGATCAACTCTTTTGGATCAATTGGTTCTCCGTTAATGGCAATTCGTTCACGGTAAGTCTCAAGGTGGGGGCTGGTAAATCTGCCGGTTCTTAATCCCATTGAGAAAAGGAGAGAATCAATCATTCGAGATGTTGTGGTCTTTCCATTTGTGCCACCGATATGGATCGTCGGATAGGAAAGTTGAGGCGAGCCTAATGCGTCGACTAGCGCTTGGATACGTTCCAAGGTTGGTGCAATTCGATTTTCGGGCCAACGCGCAAGAAGCGCCGCTTCAATTGCATCAACTCGTTCTTGATCTTCGAGAGATATTTTGTTCATCACGACAAGGCAGCGAGAGCTGCTTGAATCCGTTCAATCTCAGATGTCGTCTTTTCGAGTCGTTCACGAATCTCTACAACTACATCCGCTGGCGCCTTAGCCATAAAGCCTTCATTACCTAATTTCACTTCAGCAGTTTTTTGATCTTTCAAAGCTGTCGCTAAATCTTTCTCGAGCCGTGCTCGCTCTGCAACAACATCGATTGAGCCAGTGAGATCCAGTTCAATCTTTGCTCCTGCAATATCCAGCGTCGCCGATGGCGTGAAATCTTTATCCTCTAATTTAAGTAAGAATCTGAGGGCGCTAGCTGATGAGAGAACATCTGGATTTCCAGAGAAACGACCTGGAATCTTTTGGGATGGCTTGATGCCTTGATCATTTCTAAATCTACGAACCTCTGTCACCACTTCTTGCAGGCTTGTAACAATTCTCTTTGCCTCAACATCAATCTGATCTGGGCGCGATGTCGGCCAACTAGAAATCACAAGACTTTCACCGCCGGTGAGTGTGCACCAGAGTTCTTCGGTAACAAATGGCATCACCGGATGTAACAATCGCATGAGCTGATCTAAAACATGTCCCAATACGCGTTGAGAAGCTGCTTTCTCATTAGAGGCAAATACTTCCTTTGAAAGTTCAAGGTACCAGTCACAGAGATCATCCCAAGCAAAGTGATATATGAGTTCGCATGCTCGAGAAAATTCATAACTTTCGAATAGTTGATCAGCTTCAATAATTGTTTCATTGAGGCGAGTCAGAATCCAACGATCAATTGGTGAGAGCGAAGAAAAAGCTGGTAGCTCTCCATTGACGTGTGCGCCGTTGAGCATCGCAAAACGTGACGCGTTCCAAAGTTTGGTAGCAAAATTTCGTGATCCGCCGATCCAATCTTCTGCCAGCGCTTGATCCGCGCCCGGGTTAGCTCCGCGAGCCAAGGTAAATCGCAACGCATCTGCCCCGTACTTATCTAGGAATTCGATTGGATCAATGGAGTTTCCGCGAGATTTAGACATCTTCTTGCCAAATTGATCACGTACCAGTCCGTGCAACATGATTGTCTTAAATGGCGGAACACCATCCATCGCGAAAGTAGACATCATCATCATGCGAACGACCCAGAAGAAAAGAATGTCATAACCTGTGACTAGGACACTCGTAGGATAAAACTTGGCTAAGTCGGCAGTTTTTTCTGGCCATCCCAATGTAGAAAATGCCCATAGTCCAGATGAGAACCATGTATCTAATACATCTGGGTCTTGCACCCATCCGTCGGGCGCTTTCTCTCCCGGTCCAACAACTACAACTTCACCTTGCGGTCCATACCAAACTGGAATTCGATGCCCCCACCACAACTGTCGAGAGATGCACCAATCGTGCATTTTATCGACCCACTCAAAGTATCGCGGTTCAAGAGATACGGGTTCGATCTTTACGCTTCCATTACGGACAGCATCTCCTGATGCCTGTGCAAGAGGTGCAACCTTTACAAACCATTGTTTTGATAGTCGAGGTTCAACCGTTGTGTCACAACGAGAGCAATGTCCGACCGCATGTATATACGGACGCTTTTCAGCAACAATGCGTCCCATCTCTTTTAGCTTAGCAACAACAGCGATACGTGCGGCAAAGCGGTCCATGCCGTCAAATTCAGTACCCGTTCCATCCATTACGCCGTGTTCGTTCATAATTACAACAAAAGGCACGTTATGGCGCATCGCCATTTCAAAGTCATTTGGATCGTGTGCTGCAGTAACTTTTACAGCTCCGGTACCAAAATCCTGTTCCACCAATTCGTCAGCAATAATTGGGATCATACGATTTACCAGAGGCAGTAGTACCTCGGTACCGATCAAATGCTTGTAGCGCGGATCATCCGGATGTACTGCAACTGCGCCATCACCAAGCATGGTTTCAGCACGGGTGGTGGCGACGACAATAGATTGATCGCCTTCGCCATAACGAATCTGTACAAATTCGCCTTCGTCATCACTGTGCTCAACTTCGATATCTGAAAGCGCAGTCAAGCAGCGCGTACACCAGTTGATGATCCGCTCTGCTCGGTAGATAAGGTCTGCGTCATACATCTTCTTAAATATTGAACCAACGGCGTTGGACATCACTTCATCCATCGTGAAGCGCTCACGACTCCAATCAACTCCTGAACCAAGACGCTTCATCTGATCAAGAATCGCTCCGCCAGATTCAGCCTTCCACTCCCACACCTTTGCCAGAAAAGCTTCGCGGCCTAGATCGTGACGAGTTTTTCCTTGAGAAGCTAATTGCTTTTCAACAACGTTCTGCGTTGCGATACCGGCATGATCCATTCCAGGTAGCCAGAGAACTTCGAAACCCTTCATCCGCTTCATGCGCGAGAGGCAATCTTGAAGAGTTTGATCGAGAGCATGACCGATATGCAATACGCCAGTCACATTAGGTGGCGGCAAGACAATTGTGAAAGGTTCTTTAGTCGAGGCGGCGTTTGCAGTGAAATATTCGGCGCTCAACCATTTGGAATAGAGCACAGATTCGATATCTGCAGGAATGAAGCTTGCAGATAACTCGCGTCCATGTTCAGCGTGGTCAGGCATGGGCGTGAGTCTAGTTTATTTACGCGCTCTTCTCCTGCGAACCCTTTTCGCGACGAGTCGCACGCTTTGGAATATCACCTGTGCGCATCACCATTTCAGGGGTTGCAGAGCCATCAATGCAGGCTTTGGTGATGAGTACCTTGGCTACTTCGCTACGGCTTGGCACCTCATACATCACAGTCAGAAGAACTGATTCCATAATTGCCCGAAGTCCGCGAGCTCCGGTGCCGCGCTTGAGGGCAAGATCTGCAATCGCCTCAAGTGCATCCGGCTCGAATTCAAGAACTACATCGTCGAGGTCAAAGAGTCTTTGGTATTGCTTCACTAAAGCATTGCGTGGCTCGGTAAGGATCTGCATCAAGGCAGGCTTATCAAGATTTTCAACGCTAGTGATCACAGGAAGGCGACCAATGAATTCTGGGATCATTCCAAATTTCAATAAATCTTCTGGCATCACATCGGCGAAGAAGTCTTTTGAATTCTTCTCTTCTTGGGATTGCAGGGTTGCATTAAATCCAACGCTTGCAGATCCGCTGCGCGCTTCGATAATTTTATCGAGACCAGCAAAGGCGCCGCCCACAATAAAGAGAACATTTGTTGTATCAATCTGAATGAATTCCTGGTGCGGATGCTTACGTCCACCTTGTGGTGGTACAGAAGCAACGGTACCTTCAAGAATTTTAAGGAGAGCTTGCTGAACTCCTTCGCCTGAGACATCGCGAGTAATGGAAGGGTTTTCAGATTTGCGAGCGACCTTATCAATCTCATCAATGTAGATGATTCCGGTTTCAGCCTTCTTCACATCATAATCTGCAGCCTGAAGAAGTTTAAGAAGAATGTTTTCAACATCCTCGCCAACATAACCCGCTTCAGTAAGTGCCGTTGCATCAGCGATAGCAAATGGCACATTAAGCATACGAGCGAGCGTTTGAGCCATTAAGGTCTTTCCGCAACCGGTTGGCCCTAGCAATAAAATATTTGATTTGTTGAGTTCAATCGAATCATCGCTCTTTGGCTCACCAGACTGCACGCGCTTGTAATGGTTGTACACGGCAACTGAGAGTGACTTCTTTGCACGATCTTGACCAATGACATATTGATCAAGGAATTCAAAAATTTCCTGTGGCTTTGGAAGTTCGGTTAAACCTAACGAAGTCGCCTCGGAGAGCTCTTCAACAATGATCTCGTTACAGAGCTCGATGCACTCGTCGCAGATATAGACGCCAGGACCGGCAATTAACTTCTTCACTTGTTTCTGAGTTTTGCCGCAGAAAGAACATTTCAGCAGATCGCTAGTCTCGCCGATGCGTGTCATGGTGCTCCTAATATGAGGGGAAGTAGGTCAATCGTAGATTTAATGGCGGAGAAATGCGGGCGTATTTAGCGTCTGAGCTGTTCGCCCTGAGAAGAATTCCAGAAGG
>CANLHC010000029.1 GCA_947490625.1 Candidatus Nanopelagicaceae bacterium | reverse complement strand
TTATTGATGATGTCTGGAACAAGGGCTACTCGTAATTCGCCATCGCGAATCTCTTTTGGGACGGCTACTAACATGGGGTAAAGAGTACTTAGTTACCCTTAAGTTCTCCACGCGAAGCGTGATAAAGAATCGCCTGAATCGTGGTTCTGCGGTGAAATGCCTGGCGCCAGATGACCGAACGAGGCCCATCAATCACATCTGCTGCAACCTCTTCACCTCTATGAGCTGGCAAGCAGTGCATAAAAATCGAATCCTTGGCGGCAAGACCCATGAGGTGGCCGTTGATTGCATATGGTGAAAGCGCTGCCATCTTTGCGGCACGTTCTGCTTCGGGATCACCCATAGACATCCAGACATCTGTATAGAGAACACTCGCTCCGCGGGATGCAACTTCTGGATCATGCACAACTTCGACTGTGCCACCTGTCTTTGCTGCAATTGATTGTGCCTGCGCAATTACTTTCGAATCAGGTGACCATGAACCTTCCGGAGTTGCTGCAACAACATGTGCTCCCATAATTGCACCCATGATTAACCAGGCATGAGACATATTATTTCCATCACCGAGATAAACAAACTTTCTGCCAGTGATATCGCTGCCAAAGTTCTCGCGAATCGTTAACCAGTCGGCAAGTAACTGCGTCGGATGATCAACATCGGTTAACGCATTGATCACCGGAATAGATGCATGCGCCCCTAACTCATCGACATCAGACTGTGCAAAAGTTCTCACAATCATCGCATCGCAGTAACCGCTAATTATTCTTGCGGTATCGGCGATAGTTTCTCCTCGACCTAATTGGAGATCATCGCCACGTAAAAATATCGGCGTTCCACCCAGATGGGCCACAGCGGTTTCTGAAGCTAGGCGTGTGCGAGTGGAGGGCTTAGTCATATAGATCGCAACACTTTTATGTGCGAGGGCATCGCGTGATCTCAGCGGATTAGAAGCAAATTCTGTTGCTGTTGCCAGAAGCATCTCAATATCATCGCGCGATAAATCTTGCGTGCGTAGTAAGTCCTTCATCGAGAAATTGTATCGGCAACTAGTATCCTTTGGTACATGGGTTTATTTTCACGCGGCAACCGAGGACTATCCCTTGAAGGTGATACCGACCTTCTGACGCGCCCAGAACTCGAAGATGACGAGGGTGGTCATGATCGATTTGCGCATTACATTAAGAAAGAAAAAGTTGTGGAATCTGCCATAAGCGGAAAAGCCGTACGAGCCCTCTGTGGCAAGAAATGGGTTCCTTCGCGCGACCCAGAGAAATATCCGATCTGCCCAGCATGTAAAGAAATTTACGAATCCCTTCCCCGTAAAAAAGAATCGGAATGAAGCGCAGATCCTCGCTGAGAATATTTCTGGCGATACTCCTTTTTGTTCTACCGCTTTCTCAGGCCGAGGTCGCGCGAGCTGAAAACCCACCAAGAAAAATCCTCACCGGGTGGCTTCCTTATTATTCAATGAAAACGTATCTGCCAGCAGTTCTTGCAAATGCAGATTTAATCAAAGAGATTATGCCTTTCTGGTACACCCTCAGATATGACGGTAAGACAAAGAAACCGGTCGTAGTTGATGTCTATAAAACCGCCAACCCAAGCGTTCCTATTGCAACTCCGCTGGCAGCGCTAAGAAGTGCGGGAATGACAATAATTCCGACAATCACTGATGGAACAGACAAGGCGATGCTGGCCAATTTGATTTCAAAGCCCGTAAGTCGAAAGCAAGTGGTCGATGCAATTGTTACAACAGTTACTTCACAAAATTACGATGGTATCGATCTTGATTTTGAAGGTTTCGCATTTATCGATTCGCCTTCAACGTGGAAGGCAACTGCGCCTAATTGGGTTCTCTTCATCAAGGAACTGAGTAAGGCACTTCGTGCACAAAATAAACTTTTGTCTGTGACGACTCCGTACGTTTTTAATCCAGCAGAGAAGCAGAAGGGTTACTTTGTTTACGCATGGGCAGATATAGCACCGTTTATAGATCGCTTGCGCATCATGACATACGACTATTCAACTTCACGCCCGGGTCCGATCGGTCCTATTGAATGGACTGAGAAAACAGTGAAGTACGCAATTTCAATTATGCCGGCATCTAAGGTCTATTTGGGACTACCGGGATATGGAAAAGATTGGGTTACTAAAGTCGAGGGTGTATGTCCGGCAAACCTAGCCAAAATCATTACACCAAAAGCTAAAGCGGGAACATTTCTCATGCGCGATGCGGCCAGCATTGCTGCAACGTACGGAGCAGTGCCGACATATAACGAAAAATTTGCTGAAGTCACTTTCTCTTACACACGCGAGTACACCGGACAGACAAGTAGCGGACTCTCGACTACATGTACCGCAAGTCGAACTGCATGGCACCAAAACGCCCAAGGTTTTTCAGAACGCGCCAAATTAATTGCTAAACATCAACTAGGCGGAGCTGCGCAATGGGTGATTGGGCAAGAAGAACCTTTGGCAATGGTCGCTATCCGCGAAGTCGCAAAATCGATTGCTCCTGCTCAGCTTGAATCAAATCTCACGGCCTCAAAAAGTGAAGTTTCCTATGGAAACCCGGTCACTCTCACAGGTCAAATCACGCTGAAAGATAAAACACCTGTCGCCTCCTTAGCATTTGCAGTAGAAGGCACCTATCCAGATGGAACAGTGCGCACGTTAACGACGGGCGTTACTGCAATTGATGGAACGTATGTATTACCTATGCTCATTGGTAAGTCCGTCTCTCTTCGAGTAATCACCGAGCCGTCATGGGAACGCTCCGCATCTGCAACCCAACCGATAGCAATCACGGTGATGAGAAATCTCATTATCGATCCACCGACATCCGTTAAAGCAGGATCGCCGTTGACGATATCCGGATTCATACTTCCTCGCATCGCTGGTGCCAGCGTCAACCTCACAACAGCGTCTGGAAAAGTGATTGGAGCGCCAGTCCTGACAGATGCGCAAGGGGGCTTCACATTCACAGTTCCTGCTCAAGCGCGTGGAATCAGCGCATACCAAATTGCAGTTGCTGCAGATACTCAGTGGCCTCTACTGAAAAGTGAAACATTCTCTATCATTATCAGGTGATGGTAAAAACCGCGACTAACATCGAAGAAGAGATTGCTGCAATCTTCTCTGGTAACACTCCGTGGGTAACAATTGTTTGGGATGATCCTGTAAATCTCATGACCTATGTGACATATGTATTAATGGAGTTATTCGGTTTTTCACGCGAAAAAGCGCATGAGCTTATGATGAAGGTCCACACAGAAGGTAAAGCAGTAGTCTCAACTGGCACGCGGGAAGAGATGGAGCATGATGTTGCGATGCTCCACGAATACGGACTGTGGGCAACTCTGCAACGAGGTGATGAGGGTCTATGAGTGCAGAGAAGGGCTTTAAGCGACATGGCTCGCATTCATATGTTGCACAATTTGATGAGAGCGAACGCGAAGTTTTACTCAATCTCATTGAGCAACTTATTGAATTGTTATCAGAGCGGGTAGATCACGGTCACGAAGACCCACTTGCCGCAATGGTTGGGATTACTTCTCATGATTCTCTCCCCGAAGATGAAGTACTGCGACGTTTACTACCGAATGCATATTCCGATGAAGTTCAGTCAAGTGAATTTAGGCGGTATACCGAATCAACTCTTCGTGGAAAAAAGCAAGCACATGCAATGTCTCTGCGGATGCATATCAAGAGCAGTGATGATGGAATTGTTGATCTCGATCATGAGAATGCAAATGCCTGGCTTGGCGCACTCAATGACATTCGCCTGGCACTCGGTGTGAGATTGAAAGTGGATCAGAATTCTCCTGAGCATTTAGAATTGCTTTCACCGGATGATCCAATGCGCGGTGTCTATGCCGTGTATAGGTGGCTGGGGTGGCTACAAGAATCTTTACTCGATGCACTCATGGATGAGTAAGGCTGTACTATTCATCCGTGCTTGAAATATCACGTGAGTTTGTCGATGCGATCCTCGCGCAGTCGCGAGTGGAATACCCCGATGAATGTTGTGGTGTGATTCTTGGCGCTGCAGGATCGGGTAAAGCAACGCGCTTAAAGCCGATGATCAATGCTGCACACAGTCCAACTTTTTATGAATTTGACTCAAAAGATCTATTGGCTCTCTACCGCGAGATCGATGACAATGATGAAGAGATAGTCGTGATTTACCACTCGCATACAGAGACTGAGGCGCGCCCTTCGCGGACCGATATCGCCTATGCCTCTGAGCCAGAGGCCCACTATGTCCTCGTCTCTACACGCGAAGAGATTGCACCTGCCACTGAATTTCGCTCTTTTCGCATTATTGAGGGCGTCGTGAGCGAAGAAGAAGTTTCGATTACCGAATAGCGGATTTCTTCGTCATAATTAACCCATGGCTATTGATGTTCGAATCCCAACAATTCTCCGCCCCTACACCAAGGACCAGAAGAGCGTTCAAGCAACTGGTTCTAATTTGGGTGCACTGATTGCAGATCTCGATCTCACATATGCAGGAATTGGCGAGCGACTTCTTGAAGATGGTGCACTACGACGTTTTATCAATGTTTATATCAATGATGAAGATGTGCGTTTTCTTGGCGGTCTCGACTCTCAACTCAAAGATGGTGATTCTGTAACTATTTTGCCTGCAGTTGCTGGCGGTTAAGTAAGTGGCGCGTTTTGATTCACTCGCCGACTCAGTTGGGCACACTCCTCTAGTTGGACTTCCGCGACTCTCTCCTTCACCACAAGTGCGTTTGTGGGCCAAGCTAGAAGATCGTAATCCGACTGGTTCCATCAAAGATCGAGCGGCGCTATCCATGCTTGATGCTGCAGAAGCCAGTGGAGATCTAAAGCCCGGCTCAACAATTTTAGAACCCACAAGTGGTAACACTGGAATTTCGCTAGCGATGGCAGCCAAAGTTCGCGGCTATCACTTGATTTGTGTAATGCCAGAAAATACAAGTCCTGAACGCAGACAGTTACTCGAAATGTGGGGAGCAAAGATCATTTCATCCCCGGCGGCCGGTGGATCAAATGAAGCGGTGCGAGTAGCAAAAGAACTTTCTCTTGCAAATCCAGAATGGGTATTTCTCTATCAATATGGAAACCCAGCAAACAGTGCTGCTCATTACAATTCAACTGGGCCCGAAATTTTTGCAGATCTACCTACAATCACTCACTTTGTCGCAGGTCTTGGAACAACGGGAACATTGATGGGTGCAGGCAGATACTTGCGCGAGCAGAATCCTGATATTCAGATAATTGCTGCAGAACCGCGCTACGGTGAATTGGTCTACGGACTTCGAAACATTGATGAAGGATTTGTGCCAGAGCTCTACGATGCATCAGTACTCACGCGACGCTTTTCTGTTGGCGCTGAAGATTCTGTACGTCGAGTGAGAGATCTCCTTGACATAGAAGGAATTTTTGCAGGAATATCAACGGGTGCGATTTTGCATGCAGCGATTGCAATCGGTAACGAGGCTGTTCGCGAAGGAAAGAGCGCAGATATAGCCTTTATCGTCTGCGATGGGGGATGGAAATATCTCTCGACAGGCGTTTATGGTTCCAATGTAGACGAAGCGACGGAGGGATTAGAAGGTACCCTTTGGGCATGAGCTCGGCACCAATTGGCATCTTTGATTCTGGAGTCGGCGGCTTAACAGTCGCACGTGCAATTCTTGATCAGCTTCCAAATGAATCAACTATTTATATCGGTGACACTGCGCGCGGACCATATGGACCTCGGCCACTTGCTGAAGTTCGAGATTTCTCATTAGAAACAATTGATTTCCTAGTTGATCAGGGCGTGAAGGCAGTTGTTATTGCTTGCAACACCGCCAGTGCTGCAATGCTTCGTGATGCACGCGAACGGTATTCAATTCCTGTCATTGAAGTTATTCAACCAGCGGTACGTCGCGCAGTTGCAGCAACGCGTACAGGCCGCATTGGTGTCATTGGTACTGCAACAACTATTGATTCCAGGGCCTATCTCGATGCATTTGCGGCAGCACCACAACTCGAGATTACAGATGTGGCATGTCCGAGATTTGTTGAATTTGTAGAACGCGGCGAAACTTCTGGAGCTGAGATAACAGAAATAGCGCGCACATATCTTCAGCCAATTATCGATGCGGATGTTGATACTTTGGTTCTTGGTTGTACTCACTATCCCTTATTAACCGGCGTCATCTCCTACGTTGTTGGAAATGGAGTCTCGCTCGTTTCCAGTGCTGAGGAGACTGCAAAAGATCTCTATCGCACCTTGGTTGAGAGCGATCAATTGCGAAGCTCTACCGCTGGCCCTGCTGAACATGCATTCTTAGCAACTGGGGATGCAAAGAGCTTTGAACTCTTGGCCCGCCGCTTCTTGGGACCAGAAGTGACTCACGTAAAGCACCAGGAACTTTAGATTCACCACCTTCTACGAATAGGGAAAAAATGACACGCATAGATGGACGTACCAACAACGATTTACGCGAGATCAAAATTACTCGTGGGTGGTTAGATCATGCCGAAGGATCCGTACTTGTTGAATTTGGTAAGACTCGAGTTCTCTGTGTTGCATCTTTTACCCCAGGAGTTCCTCGATGGCTTAAGGATTCTGGAAAAGGGTGGGTCACATCTGAATATTCCATGCTTCCTCGCGCAACCCACACACGCTCTGATCGTGAGTCAGTGAAAGGAAAACTTGGCGGACGTACGCAAGAAATTTCACGTCTGATCGGTCGTTCCCTCAGAGGAATCATTGATGTCGCTCAGTTAGGTGAAAATACAATTGTTATCGACTGCGACGTATTACAAGCTGATGGTGGAACACGCACGGCTGCAATCACTGGTGCCTACGTTGCTCTTGCCGACGCAATTGCATGGGCACAGAAAGAGGGGCATCTCAAAGCAAATGCAAAACCGCTAGCTGACTCGGTCGCTGCAGTAAGTGTTGGAATCATTGATGGTGTTCCTATGCTCGATCTCTGTTACGAAGAAGATGTGCGCGCTGAGACAGATATGAATGTTGTCTGCAGTGGTGATGGCAGATTTATTGAAGTGCAGGGAACTGCAGAAGGCGCACCGTTTGATCGTGCTCTCCTTGATTCACTACTTGATCTCGCTGTCGCTGGTTGTGCTGATCTCACTCGACTACAAAGCCAAGCTTTAGCAAAGTAATTGTGATCAGTGAAGCGACTTCTTCTTGCAACACGAAACAAGGGCAAAATTGAAGAGTTTCACCGTATTCTTGAAGCGATAGCGCCAGGAGAAATTGATCTTGTTGGCCTTGATCAATTTCCTGATACCCATGATGTAGAAGAAACGGGCAAGACTTTCGAAGAGAATGCACTCCTGAAAGCAAGCCAGATGTGCAAAGCAACCGGGTTACCAGCTATCGCAGATGACAGCGGACTCTGCGTTGATGCACTTGGGGGAGATCCGGGAATCTTTTCTGCACGCTGGGCCGGCCAGCATGGAGATGATGAAGCAAATCTGCAGAAAGTTCTTGCGCAGGTAAAAGATGTGAAGGGCGGCGACAGATCTGCATATTTCATCTGCGTAGCAGCGATAGTTCTCCCGGACGGCACGAGCCATTGCGAGGAAGGTCGCTTCTACGGGACGCTACTAGATCACCCAGTGGGTGAGAATGGTTTTGGCTACGATCCCATCTTCCAGCCTCACGGTTTACTTATTTCCAGTGCGCAGATGCTTGCGGCGGAGAAAGATGCAATCAGTCATCGTGGAAAAGCTCTGAGGGCAATCGCACCGCATGTAAGAAAAATGGTCGCAGGGCTAGGCTAAACTAGGGCTACCCAAAGCAAGGAGTGATCGTGGCCGTTAAGAAGAAACCTGCTGTCAAGAAGACAGCCGCAAAGAAGAAGCCTGCTGTCAAGAAGACAGCCGCAAAGAAGAAGAGCGCAGCGAAGAAGTCTGTTGCCAAAAAATCTGTTGCTAAGAAAAGTGCAGTAAAGAAGACGGCGAAGAAAGCCGTTAAGAAATCTGCTGTTAAGAAATCAGCTGTTAAGAAATCTGCTGTTAAGAAGCGTGCTGTTAAGAAATCTGCTGTTAAGAAGCGTGCAGCATCTGCCTCATCAATTGTTATTCCTCCAGTTCCATCATCAGTAGGTGCCGGACGCGTAGATGTGAGCACAGCTCCAAAGCCAGCTTCACGCGGTGCTGCAACACCTGCTGCACAGACAAGTAAGCCAAAGGAAGCTCCAAAACAAGGAGCATCAGGCAAGGTACTTATGGCAATTATTGTTGCCATTATTTTGCTCGCAGTACTTGTGATTACTCGCCCAGATAGCGAGAGTGATGATGTGGCACCTGCTCCAACTCCTGCAGCGTCTGCTACTGCCAGCGAGGAACCATCGGCTGAACCAACAGAGGAAGCTACATCAGCCCCTGTCACAGATGTTGAAGGACCACAAGCAGTGGGTAATTGGAAAGATTCTGCAAAGAGCGTGATGACA
>CANLHC010000028.1 GCA_947490625.1 Candidatus Nanopelagicaceae bacterium | reverse complement strand
AGCCACTGTACGAGGTGGAACATCGACAATAAGTTCTCCGTGCCAGGTAATTTCAAGGTGATCACCATCGGTGACTTCACCAATAACTGTCACGGTCACATCCCATTTCTTGCAGATCTCAAGAAAGTGATCGATCTTGCCTGGTTCAACAATGGCGCACATACGTTCTTGTGATTCCGACATCAAGATTTCCTCAGGCGATAAGGTCGCATCGCGCAGTGGCACTCGATCTAGCGCAACCTTCATGCCGCCACTTCCGCCTGAAGCTAGCTCGCTGGTGGCACACGATAAGCCTGCCCCACCAAGGTCTTGGATGCCCACAACGAGATCTTCGGCAAAGATCTCAAGTGAGCATTCGATTAATACCTTTTCAACAAATGGATCGCCGACCTGCACTGCTGGGCGCTTTGCTGGACCAGTTGATTCAAAAGTTTCTGAAGCCAAGACAGAGACACCGCCAATTCCATCTCCACCGGTCTTTGCACCATAGAGAACAACAAGATTTCCAGCACCAGCTGCCTTCGCTAATTTAATGTCGCTATGTTTCATCACACCAACACATAGAGCATTCACTAGCGGATTACCTAAGTACGTTTCATCGAAGACAACTTCGCCGCCAATATTGGCAAGGCCAAGACAGTTTCCATATCCACCAACGCCGGCAATCACACCAGGTAAGACACGGCGGGTATCGGCTGCATCAGCTGGACCAAATCGCAGCGGATCCATCACTGCAATGGGACGAGCACCCATTGTTAAAATATCGCGAACGATTCCACCGATACCTGTTGCAGCACCTTGATACGGCTCAATAAATGATGGGTGATTGTGGGATTCGATTTTAAATGTGATGGCATAGCCCTGGCCGATATCAACAACACCTGCATTTTCGCCGATTCCAACGAGGAGTGCATCGGACTTCACAGCCTTATCCCCGAATTGCTTGAGATGCACCTTTGATGATTTATAAGAACAGTGCTCAGACCACATCACCGAATACATAGCCAATTCAGAAGATGTTGGTCTGCGACCTAAGATTTCTCTGATGCGTGCGTACTCATCTGGCTTAAGACCTAGCTCTGCAAATGGTTGTGCAGTATCGGGATTCTGCGTTGCAATAGCGACGGTATCAAGGGCCATTACTTCACCATTGCCTTAAGGACAGATGTAAAGAAGGCGAGCCCATCAGCACTTGGCCCGGTCAGGGTTTCAATAGCGTGCTCTGGATGTGGCATCAGCCCGACAATGTTTCCGCGCTCATTAGAAATTCCTGCAATCAGATTGCGTGACCCGTTGGGATTTTCACCCACGTAACGAGCAACAACGCGACCTTCTCCTTCAAGTGTGGCAAGGGTTTTATCATCACATTGAAAAGAGCCTTCGCCGTTTTTCAACGGAATAACAATCTCTTGACCCTTGGCATAATCAGAAGTCCAAGCGGTGGCGTTATTTTCAATGACGAGTTTTTGATCGCGACATAAGAAATGAAGATCTTTATTGCGAGTCAGAGCGCCTGGTAATAGATGCGCCTCACATAAAACCTGAAAACCGTTACAAATTCCAAGAAGTGGCATTCCACCATTTGCTGCAGCAATGACCTTCTCCATTACCGGTGCAAAGCGACTGATGGCACCACAGCGCAGATAGTCACCGTATGAGAATCCACCGGGCAAGATAACTGCGTCCACTCCTTTGAGGTCGGCATCGTTATGCCAGAGTGAAATCGCGGTTGTACCGGCAGCGTTTGCTGCGCGCAGCGCATCACGATCATCTAGCGTTCCCGGAAATGTGATGACACCAACTTTCATGCCTGTACCGTAACTACATATGTTTCAATCACAGGATTGGCAAGGAGTGTTGCTGCCGCTTTTTCGATCTCTTGCATCTGTTGCTCAGTTGGTTGACCATCAATTTCGATTTCAAATCTTTTTCCTTGTCGAACACTCTTTGCGAAGGTGAAGCCAAGACGGGGAAGGGCAGCACCTACAGCCACACCTTGTGGATCTAAAATCTCAGGCTTGAGCATTACTTCTACGACGATGATGGCCATCTGATTTCCCCTTAGAACTTACTGCCGGTGAGTGTGAAATATGCATGGTGATAACGCTCCGCAGTTTTCTCAACGATCTCTGCAGGCAATTCTGGTGGTGGACTCTTTCTATCCCACCCTGATGTGGTGAGGTAATCCCTCACAAATTGTTTATCAAATGATGCGCCTTTATGAGTGGCATCCCAGAAGCGAGATGAATCGGGAGTGAGTGCTTCATCGCCCAAGAGAATTTCTCCATCGCTATCTAATCCAAATTCAAATTTAGTATCAGCCAGGATGATTCCACGGCTTTCAGCAAATTCCGCTGCCTCCGTATAGAGCTTGAGGGTGTAATCGCGGAGCGATTGTGCATGCTCTGCACCCACAATTGCTGCCGCTTGATTAAAGTCAATATTTATATCGTGATCTCCTATTTCAGCCTTGGTGGCAGGAGTGAAGATCGGTGTCGCAAGTTTTGATCCATCTATGAGGCCAGCGGGAAGTGTGTTGCCACAGACTGCGCCACTTTCTTTATATTCAACCAACCCGCTGCCGGTGAGATATCCCCGAGCCACACATTCAATCTCAAACATTTTTAGTGGCTCCACAATCACCGCACGGTCAGCAACTTGTGCGGGAACATCATCGGTGATGATGTGGTTCGGGATAATGTCTTCAAGTAACTCAAACCAAAAGAGTGATAACTGGGTGAGGATTGCGCCTTTATCGGGGATTGTTGTGGGAAGAACCCAATCGAATGCGCTGATGCGATCTGATGCCACAAGAAGAATTTCACCGGAAGAATTTGTGTAGAGATCACGAACTTTTCCAGTGCGCAGGTGATCCCACCCTGCAACCTGTGGTGCTGGTGGTGGACCAGCAAGGCCGAAGCCGCTCACCGGATAGAGCCAGGTTTGTACTGCGCTGCGGCAGGATGCGCGGATGTGATCGCCTCAATGCGAGCAACAACTCGAGCAATGTGTTGGCGAGCATCGCCAGTAAATTCAAGGGGTGCACTGAGTAATTTCTCTAACGCACTTTTATCTAATGGAATTCGCGCATCTGCAGCTAGCGCATCAAGCAGAGTATTTGGTTTACCCTCGCGCATTGCTAACGCTGCCTTGACTGCATGTTCTTTGATTACTTCGTGTGCAATCTCGCGACCCACGCCCGCTTTAACAGCTGCCATCAAAATCTTTGTTGTAGCAAGAAATGGAAGGTATCGATCTAGTTCGGCATCAATGACAGCAGGGAATGCACCAAATTCATTAAGGACAGTCAGCGTTGTTTCCAATAATCCATCCATGGCATAGAAAGCATCGGCGATCGCAACGCGACGAACAACGCTGCAGGAGACATCTCCTTCATTCCATTGATCACCGGCAAGCTCTGCGACCATCGATGAATAGCCGCGCAAGATCACTGCTAAGCCATTAATGCGCTCACATGAGCGCGTATTCATCTTATGTGGCATTGCAGATGATCCAACCTGGCCGTCTTTGAAACCTTCAGTCACAAGTTCGGCACCGGCCATCAAGCGGATAGATGTGGCAAGAGAAGAAGGAGCGGCAGCTAATTGCACCAGCGTTGTGAGTACATCGTAATCAAAGGAACGTGGATAAATCTGGCCGGTTGAATCAAGTACTCGATTAAATCCAAGTTCGGCAGCAATTGCACGTTCGAGTGATTGGTGAGCATCTGTTGATCCAAGTAAGTCAATGGAATCTTGGGCTGTACCGACCGGCCCTTTGATACCGCGCATTGGATAACGTGATTGCAGCGCCGTTAAGCGTTCGTAGGCAAAGAGTAATTCTTCTGCTGCACTTGCAAATCGCTTACCGAGCGTTGTGATTTGTGCCGGCACATTATGTGAACGACCCGCGATAGGTTGATCGGCATAGAGGGCAGCTTTTGCGGCAAGGGCGGCAAGGGTTGCAATTACTTTATCGCCGATGAGATCAAGTCCATTTTTAATCTGGAGCGCTTCAATATTTTCGGTAAGGTCACGGCTGGTCATTCCGGCATGGATAGCTTCGTGTCCTGCCAGTGCGTTAAATTCTTCAATACGTGCCTTCACATCGTGGCGCGTAATTTTTTCACGTGCATCAATTGAGGCAAGATCAACTTTTGTTGCAACCTTTTCATAATCTGCAATAACTGCATCAGAGATGGTGTGGCCGAGCTTTGATTGTGCCCGGGCTACTGCAATCCACAAGCGACGTTCTGCAATGATCTTCTCTTCTGGGGCAAAGATGGCGCGCATCTGCGCTGATGCATAACGGTTAGCTAATACGCTCACTGGTGCATTCTCCCTTACTTAATTCTCTACCTGGGCTAGCGACGCAACGAGGGCGATATCACTTCTATAGAAAGAGCCCTCGAGGCCGATGGTAGAAATCTGTTGATATGCCCGGTGGCGAGCCGATTCGAGATCGCTGCCGATCCCGGTCACTGTCATGACGCGGCCGCCGCTTGAGATGAGCGATCCATCCTTCTCTTGTGTGCCTGCCTGAAAGATCACAGTATTTTCTTGTGGCGCTGGTGCTGTGATTTTCTCGCCCAGCTGTGGTGATTGCGGATATCCCTGTGCCGCTAAGACAACAGTGACGGCAGAGGTATCACTCCAGTGCAAGACGGTGTCATCCAGTGAGTTTGTTGCTGCTTTGTAGAGCAGATCTGCAAGAGGAGTAAGAAGTCGTGGAATAAGAACTTGTGTCTCTGGATCGCCAAAGCGCGCATTAAATTCAATAACTTTGATTCCATTTTTTGTCAGTGCAAGTCCGGCATAGAGCAGACCAACAAAGGGGGTTCCGCGCGCTGCCATCTCAGCAACAACTGGCGCTAAGACTTTTTCATATGTCTGCTCAATGATGTCTTCTGGCGCCCAAGGAAGAGGCGAGTACGCACCCATGCCACCGGTATTTGGGCCCTGATTATTATCGTATGCCCGTTTGAAATCTTGCGCCGGCTCCATTGCAAGAATATTGCGGCCATCTGAAATACCAAAGAGAGATATCTCTGGACCATCAAGAAATTCTTCGATGACAACGCGATCGCACGAAAGTGCATGTGCAAGTGCTTCGGCGCGATCATCTGTCACGACAACACCTTTACCGCCCGCTAATCCATCATCTTTGACAACAAATGGGGCACCAAAGGCATCCAGCGCGCTATTGATTTCACCTTCACTTGTGCAGGTAAAACTTCGGGCGGTTGGAACACCGGCATCTCGCATCACGCCTTTTGCAAAATCTTTTGATCCTTCTAGCGCTGCAGCAGCCTTGGATGGACCAAATGTTGCAATTCCTGCAGCGCGCAAAGTATCTGCTGCTCCATTAACCAGCGGAACTTCTGGACCAATCACAACAAGGTCAACAGCAAGTGATTGTGCAAGGGCAAGAATTGCCTGATTATCTGTAATCGTCAGTGGATGTGTTGTTGCGATCTGCGCGATCCCGGGATTACCTGGTGCCACATGTAGTTCGCTACATTTTTTATCTGCCTTGAGTCCTAGTGCGAGTGCGTGTTCGCGACCACCGCTTCCGACTAGGAGGATTTTCATGGTTTAGATGAAATCCTTCACAACAATTGTCTGATCTCGACCTGGCCCCACACCGATAGCGCTCATCGGAGCTCCTGAAATTTTTTCGAGGAAGGCAATGTATGCCTGCGCATTAGCTGGCAAATCACTCAGGGTGCGTGCACCAGAGATATCTTCTTTCCAGCCAGGAAGGTACTCGTAAATTGGAATTGCATGATGGAAATCTGATTGCGACGATGGCAGTTCTTCAACTCGCTTGCCATCAATTTCATATGCAACACATACCGGAATCTTCTCCCAGCCAGTGAGCACATCAAGTTTTGTTAGGAAGAAATCTGTAAGTCCATTCACGCGAACCGCGTAACGTGCAATTGGTGCGTCATACCAACCACAGCGACGGGCGCGGCCAGTTGTGACACCGATTTCTCCTCCGATGGTGCGAAGTTTTTCGCCATCTTCATCAAGAAGTTCAGTAGGGAAAGGCCCTGATCCCACACGAGTTGTGTAGGCCTTAACGATTCCAATGACGCGACCAATCTGTGTTGGCCCGATTCCAGAACCGGTGCAAGCACCACCTGCAGTGGGGTTTGATGAGGTAACGAATGGATATGTTCCATGATCAACATCAAGGAGAGTTCCTTGTGATCCTTCAAGCAGTACTCGCTTGCCTGCCTTGAGCGCTTGATCTAAAAGTAAGACGGTATCTGCAACGTATGGACGCAATATCTCAGCGTAGCCAAGGTATTCCGCAAGAACTTCATCAACTTCGATGTTCTTTCGGTTAAAGACCTTAATGAGAATCTGATTCTTATCGCGAAGAGCTGCCTCAAGTTTTTGGCGCAGGATTGATGGATCAAAGAGATCTTGCACGCGAATTCCGATGCGGTTGATCTTGTCAGCATAGGCAGGTCCAATACCGCGACCTGTTGTACCGATCTTTGATTTACCCAAGAAGCGTTCTGTGACCTTATCGATCGTGCGGTGGTAAGGAGTAATCAAGTGCGCATTTGTTGAGATAACAAGTTTTGAACAATCAATACCGCGTTCAGTTAAGCCTTTGATTTCTTCTAGCAATACACCTGGATCAATGACAACACCGTTGCCAATCACAGGAATAACGTTGGGAGAGAGAATTCCAGATGGAAGTAGGTGGAGAGCATATTTCTGATCACCAATAACAACTGTGTGTCCTGCGTTATTGCCACCTTGATAGCGCACTACATAATCAACGCGATCGCCGAGGATGTCGGTAGCTTTACCCTTGCCCTCATCGCCCCACTGAGCTCCCAGCAGAACTAATGCAGGCATAGTTAAAACCTCTCTCTATAACTAGGTGAAGATTACTTGCGAAGTGATGTTCCTGTTGAACGAAGATCCTCACACGCGTGAGCGACACGGGCAGCCATGCCGGCTTCTGCCGCTTTGCCCCATGCACGTGGGTCATACGCCTTCTTATTTCCTACTTCACCATCAATTTTCAAGACCCCGTCATAGTTCTTGAACATATGCTCAACGACTGGGCGGGTAAATGAGTACTGCGTATCAGTATCGATATTCATCTTGATCACACCATAATCGAGTGATTCGCGGATTTCAGAAAGTAGTGAGCCAGAACCGCCGTGGAATACGAGATCCATTGGCTTGCTTCCGGCTGCCAGGCCTAACTTTGTTGAGACCGCATCTTGCAATGTGCGCAAAATCTTTGGCTGCAAGACAACATTTCCTGGCTTGTATACACCGTGAACGTTTCCAAATGTTGCAGCAACCATGTAGCGCGCAGCAGGATCGTTGCCGAGAGTATCAAGAGTCATCAGCGCATCTTCAGGTGTTGAGTACAACTTGGCATCATGCTTTGCTTCGATTCCATCTTCTTCGCCACCGACAACACCAATTTCGATTTCAAGAATTGTGCGCGCAGCAACAGACTTTGCGAGAAGTTCTTTTGCAACTTTCATATTCTCGTTCATATCTACAGCCGAGCCATCCCACATGTGTGAACTAAAGAGTGGAGCTTTGCCATCCTTGATGCGCTGTGCCCCGATTTCAAGAAGTGGGCGCATAAATCCATCAAGTTTTTCTGCTGGGCAGTGATCGGTGTGAATTGCAATATTAACGTTGTAGTTCTTTGCAACAACGTGTGCGAATTCTGCGAGCGCAACCGCTCCGTCAATCATGTTCTTTACCGTTGAGCCAGATGCGTATTCTGCGCCGCCCCATGAAAATTGGATAATTCCATCTGATTCAGCTTCGGCAAATCCACGAAGCGCTGCGATAACTGTCTGAGACGATGAGACGTTAATTGCGGGGTATGCGAATGCACCAGCCTTTGCGCGATCTAACATTTGGGCGTAAATCTCAGGGGTTGCAATTGGCATTTAGGACTCCACGGGCTCGGTTTCTCGCACACACCTGCTGCGAGTTGTAATCCTTCGCCGAGCGCGTCATTGGGTCGACTTCGGGCTTACGGCTAATCCAACCACTTACCTGGGGCGAAGAAAAATCGCCATGCGCCAGCAGGTGTGGAAGCTGCTGGCGCATGGCGATCTTTGGGCTGAGCGAAGGGGTAAGCCAGGGGTCTAGGGGTGGAGGGTCTTCTGCAAGAAGGCCATGAGGGCAGCTAGTAAGGCTGGAGTTCCCAAAATCTTGAGGAGGATTGCGAAGAAGGCAGTCAGCATTGTGTACTTCCATTTCTATAGGTGTTCTATTTGTGTTCTATCGGGGTGGGTTGGAGATAGTGGGCAAAAATAGAGAGTCCTAGTAACCTCAACACTTATGAGCCTTACTCCTGTTGATAATTCTGGTGATTCCATTGAAAATCTCGGTTCTGAGAGCAGAACCTTTCCACCGAGTGCCGAATTTGCTGCTCAAGCAAATGCAAAGGCAGAAATCTACGATCGGGCAGAGTCAGATCGCTTAGCGTTCTGGGAAACGCAGGCGCGCGA